>CACZRA010000100.1 GCA_902783395.1 uncultured Lachnospiraceae bacterium | reverse complement strand
TGAGCTCCGCAAAGCTTGCTGCCATGCTCATCGCGGTGGTGTTGCCGCTCCTTCCGAACCTTGATACCGCTGCCGTCGTTATGGCGAGCTCATCGGCATTCATATCCTCCGGACTCTTTCCGAACATCGCAAGGATCGCATTGAGGATATCCTGCTCGGACATGCCGCTCCCGGCTCCCTTGCCTGAGCCGCTGCCTGAACCCGATCCGCTGCCTGAGCCCGATCCGCTGCCTGAGCCCGATCCGCTGCCCGAGCCTGAGCCTTTGCCTGAGCCGGATCCACTGCCGGATCCGCTGCCCGAGCCTGAGCCTGAGCCGCTGCCTGAACCCGATCCGCTGCCCGAACCTGAGCCTGAGCCGCTGCCGGATCCACCGCTCTGTCTGTCGGAGATCTTCCCGGCCTTGTCGCCGTCGCCCATATTGTTGAGGGCATCCATCTCCGCCGATACATCGGCATTCGGGTCATTGGCAAGCTTGTCCAGAGCCGAATTCACGATGTCGTTTGCCATGCTTTCATTCGCGCTCTTTCCGGTATTCTCTTCCTCTTCGGCTATATCCTGGTCCACAGCCTCGATCATCTTGTCATACTGGGCTGCTCCCGCAAGGTCGTTGTCATCAAGAGCCGCGTCCCTCTTTCTCTGGAGCTCCTCCTTCTTGTCGGTCAGCTCATCGAGCTTGGTCTTAAGGCTGTCATCCGAATTCTTTATCTGGTCCGCAAGATCCTGGAGCCATTTCAGGTGGCTGTCTATGGAGCTGTCAGATTTCTGCTTGAAAGCGTCATCCGCCACACCGTCATAGAGTCCCTCCGTCCAGGTGATACAGCCGTTCACGTAGGTCAGTGCAGTGGAAGCCTGTTCCCTCTGCCTGTATGCATCTATCAGAAATTCCAGTTCTGTCCGTCTCTTCTCTGCTTTATCGAATTCCTCGTCCAAAAGCGTCTCCGCCGCCGCGGCTCCCGCGCCGCTCCCGAGCATCGTATCGTATCCGGGCGGTTGACCCGAGGTGAGGGCTTCCTCATAGTTGCCCTCACCCAAGTCGAGAAGAGAAGAATCAAGAAGGTTTATCTCGCTGTCTGAATTCTTTATGATACTGTTCTTTATATTAAGGACATCCCTCAGGTAATTGATGGGTCCGCCCGAACCGTCGGCGCTCGCCTGCTCTATTACCTGATTTGAATACTCATATTCGGCATGTCCCAGTACGCTGTCATCATCCGTGAGCGCCTGAGCCATGTAGTTGTTGTAGCTCTGCTCGCAGTTCTCATTGGATGTGCCTATGGCGTCAATCAGATCACTGTTTGTCTTGAAGGGAGTCCCGTTTGAGGAGGGCGTCTTCAGATCCTTCTCGTAATCCTTCTGGAGCACTCCCCACCATTCATCGCTCTCGTCGCCCTTTTCAAACTCATGGCTTACGGACTCCTTGAGCTCCTTGATATAATCCGGATCCTCCGAGGTATCGTTGAAGGTATCGTCACTCGAGCCCTCGTCATCTGATTTGCCCTGCGCGGTCTCGGGATCGAGGAAATCACCGGAGACCGTATAATACTTTCCGTTCGCCAGATCGTTCAGCACTCCGAGGGCATTGTCATCTATCACCGCCAGCTTTCTCATCACCACGGCACGCCTTGAGGCATCGACCTTTTCCATCAGATCGTAGATTATCTGTGCCTCATCATCCATTTCCGCTGCCTTGTAGCTCTTGTAGGCCGCATACAGCCTCGCAAGATCCGCGTCATACCCGTCCGTCTCGTCATCCCTCAGGTCCATGGCAAAGAAGGCTGTCAGAAGCTGATAGGTATATACATCGGTTCTCTTGTTACCGGTGTTGGCGGAGTTCATGTTCTTGAGATAATCCTCCTGGCTTATCTCATTTGCCGAGGCTGAGTTCGTATAGAGCAGCCAGAGGGGCTCCAGCTCCTTCAGCCCCGAGAGCTTGTAGGGATCGGGGATATCAAAGGGATTTACCTCATCTCCCTCCAGCACATCCGTCACCGTGCCGTCGGCACTTACATAATACTGTACATACAGAGGAGCCAGCTCGCTCTCCGGTACCGCTACCGCGTCGTTCATGATATCCGTAAGGGTTTCCGCGTCGGTAACGTCAAACCACTCTCCGTTCGCAAGCTCTGACTTATAGTAGATATTCGTCTGGTTGGATTCGCTGGCGGAATCCTGTGCCTTCTCATATATCTGGTCCGACATTCCGTAAATATTAATTAAATATGTACCTACGAAGAGCACGGAATTCTC
The DNA here is from genome assembly GCA_902783395.1 of uncultured Lachnospiraceae bacterium. GTDB lineage: Bacteria > Bacillota > Clostridia > Lachnospirales > Lachnospiraceae > NK4A144. The sequence goes on along the minus strand of CACZRA010000100.1, from coordinate 7,101 downwards.
TATGGTATTCGCGGATGAATACTCCTCAAAGGTCATGGCCTCCTGCTCGTTAAAGAGGGCCAGCGCGTTCTTCCTTATGAAGAAGCCGACAACGCCCGCAACGGTCAGCAGCATGAGGATCTGTATTATTCTTTTTCTGCTTATGCCTTTACTCTTTTTTTTCATCATTCAGTACCCTGTGTGCCAGTATCAATGGTCTTCTTCATCTTGCCGCTGCCCTGGTCGAGATATCCCGTATATTTGAGACTCTTCGATCCGTCATAGAACTCGATCTTAAGCTGGCTCAGGTCTCCCGACACCAGACCCAGATGCGTGAACTTCTTGTCTATCTCCCTTACCTTCCCGTCGCCTAAGGCCGTTCCGTCGGATGAAAGCACTCTGTAGTATCCGATCTTCTCGCTTTCGAGCGGAGTGAAGGTTATGGAAAGCAGGCCCGTCACATCGCTTAAGGAGGTTGCGAAGGTTCCTATGACTCCGGACTCCTCCTTATTTATATTCATCGCCGTCGTGATGTTGAGCACTCCCTGCTCCACACTCGGGTCTATCACGCAGTCATCAACGAAATCGCTGTTATTGTAGAGCCTTATCTTCACCTGGCTTATCTTGTCCTTTGAGAGCGCCAGATGCCTCAGTGACTTGTCCTTCGCCGTCCTCTCTCCTACCTGTATGTTGTCGCACCAGAGCTCGAAATCAGTGATCTCCACCGGAAAACCCTCCGGTATGAAGATGCTGAGCTCGAAAAGCTCCCTCTGTACTATGGACTTCAGATAATACTTGGCCTCCTTGTCATCCTTCTGCACATAGCTCTCTCCGACAACAGCGGTCTGCATGTCGAGGTCAGTGCCCGAAAGGATGGCGGATATCGCGCCGCAGGTAAGCCTGTCAAAGGAATAGAGAGTCGTCGTGTAGAGCTTCATCGTGTCGAAGAGGGAGTTCTGCAGCTCCTCATAGGAATTCTCCTCGTCCTCGTATTCCTCCAGGGTCATGTAGCCCATACGGTTCTTTACCGCGTACTGCTTCATATCCTTCTCTGCCTTGTCCAGATCCTTGAGGCTCTGCTCATAGGATGAACGTATCGAGATATAGTTGTTGAAGGCATCCTCGACGCTCTGGTCAAGCTCCTTCCTTGCTGCCTCCTCATCCTTCCTTGCGCTCTGGTAGTCAAGCGCGTTCTGATAGAGCGTATAGGGGTCGTCCTCTATATAACGGGTTCCGTCAAGGCTTCCCTTGAGCCATTCCCTCGGTATCTTGATGAAGAGGAAGATCCTCTTCTTGCCCTTCCAGTAGCTGTCTATCTTATCAAGGAAGGCCTTGTAGCTGCTCTTGAAGGCCCTGGATGAGATATCCTGTCCGTTGAGCGCGGAGTTCACATAGCTTGATATCATGCCTATGTCCGAGCCGTATTTATTTTTCATGAGGCCGTAGTTGGTGTTGAGCTCTACCTTCGCGGTAGTCGCCGCGGCACACGCCTCGTAATATCCCTGATCCCTGTCCTCGGTATAGGTTATGATCTGAGGGAGGACGTTCCTGTCGATCTTTGATTCCACATAGGGCTTTTCAAAGGTGTAGCCGGTGGTGACATCCACTCCGATAAGGGATGACATCTTCTTGAGGTCGGCCTCGAGCGTCCTGCGGTTTGCGGCTATCGTGTTTGACAGCGTATCCGCCTTCTTCTGCTGTCTGTCTATGTCCGCCTGGTTTGCCTCTCCGAGCTTAAGCCTTGCCTTATTGTGGGCTATTCCCTGATTGAGGGTCTCAAGCCTCTGCTCGTTAAAGCTGAGCGTATTCTGCATCGTCACTATGTCGACATAGAGGTTATTCACCTGCTCATTCACGGAAAAAACCGTATCCTGCACCTTATGCTGTGCGACATCTATGTCCGATGAAAGCTTGAGAGGCTTTAACTGGAACTCGGACTCCGCCGCAAAGTCAGGCTTCTCCGGGAACTTAAAGCTCAAAAGAGGCGTCCAGCGGAAGGTGGACATATTCTTCTGTTTGAGCTTTATGGCCTTAAGGGCGCTGTCCCTTGCGGCTTGCTTGGAATCAACGCTCATCTCAGCCGACTCGTACTGCGTGCTGTTCGCAAGGGCAAGCGTCCTTGCGTTGCCGAGGGTCATGGTCTTGTCAGCGCCTTTTGCGGGTACCGGAAAAAGACCTCCGACAACGCAAAATACAGTCGCAAGCGCGACCGCTCTTTTTGCGTTTCTTATGTTTATTATCCCGCTAAGCCGATGCATCCGAATCCTCTCCGCCGTCTCCGCTTTCCATTATTTCGTAAAAGGCAAAGCTTCCTCCTTTTTCCCTGCATACAAAGGAATAAACGAGGTCACCTCTTTTGAATGAATATACGTAGACGGGATAGTCTGCGGCAATTCCGTTTACGATTATGTCATCACTGTATATCTCGCTAACGTCCATCTCGACCCTGCCGTTTAAGGTCCTTCTTGTTTCGTTGAGCACGTTTATCGCCACGGCCTCTGAAAGAATGACCTGGGAATTTCCTTCATATATTGGATCTCCGAGGATCTGCTTCACTTCCTCTATGTCACTTGCTTCCGCCGCTCCGGATCTGAAGGTATTCTTCAGTACTACGACCTGCGTAGCCTTCAGCGAATCATCCGCCGCGCTCCCGTCTCCCTGGGCGAGATACAGAGCGTCGATGCCGTTCAACAGCACCACCGCGTCAGAGCCCACATCTCCGCTCTCCTCATAGAGCACCTGTGATCCGAAGTACATACTCCTTATATCCTGGGGGCTCTTGCCCAGAAGCTCGCTGTAGACTATCTCATCCGATGAGAAGTTACCCTGGTAGAGCGGATTGTTGCCGCCGTCAATGAGCTTGCCCGCGCCTTCCTTTTTGCCTGCGAAGAAGCCGCCCTCGTATTCCTCGGTGCCGTCCTCCCTGTAGAGCACGCCCTGTCCTTCGTACAGATTGTCATGGAAGGATCCCGTATAATGGAGGGCTCCGCTTTCGAAATACTGGCTTCCGTCGCCCTCATAGCGGTTCTTGAGGAAACTTCCGTTGTAGAGCAGCACGTTCTGAGGAGAATACAGCGATCCCTCACCCGTCACGTAGCCCTTGCTGACCTCGCCCTCATACGCGATGTAGCCGGACTTCGCCTTGATCCTGACCTTGTCCTTCGCAAGACGCAGCAGCACGGAATTGTATTTGTAGGTCCTGAGTCCGCCGTTTGCCGTAAGCTTATTGAAGATCTGTGAGGTGGCGCCTATGTACCAGAGGCTTAAGACTCCGACTATGATGATGATGGCATAGGCAAGCTTCTTGCTCACCATCCATCCTAAGATGGTGTAATAGTCGTTCTTGTGCTTCGGCTTTACATCGAGCAGCCTGAAGAAGAAGTCCCTTATACCGCCGATGACACGGGTACGGACATAGTTCCAGCTGAGCCACAGCCTCAGCTTTGAGACTATAGGCGCGAACTTTGATTTAACTGTCGAAATTAATACACTGAATAAATTATCGCCCATATCTTACGCCGTCAGTCCTGTGTGATCCTGATCTCTCCTATATCTCTGCCCTTGATCTCACTGTTCAGATATCTCTCACTTTCAAAGAGGTACCACCTCGTCAGGTTATCCTCCGGACACTCCTTTAAGATCTCGGAGAACTGGTTCCTCGCAAGGTAATATTCCTTTGAATAAAAGAGCTGCAGTGTTTCCTCGAATTTCTCCCTTGTCGAAAGCTTCAGCTGCCTGAGTCTCGCGGACTCCGCATCTATCACCTCATAGAGATTGAGCTTCGCTCCGTCCGAATCGAGGAGCACGAATCCGATATACCTCGTCTGTCCCGGATCCTCCCTCTTCACGACACCTTCGGTGACCACGAGGGGAACCTTCATATCGCTGAACCATGAAGCATAATCCTCAAGCTCCTTTGAATGGGGCGAGGTGAGGAAGCTGAGACTCTGGCTCTTCGTCCCGGCAACTCCGTAGATGAAGGCATCGTCATACAGGAGTCCCGATACGAATTCCGAATCCGGATCGGAGGAATTCCTGTGGATGAACTGCGTAGCCCTTGCCGCCGTACGGTCATATTCATCAAGGAATAAGAACTGCAGCACCGAGAGCGAGCTGTCCTGTGACACCAGGATACCCTCCTGCTCATCCTCAAACTGGTTCATGTATGTGATGATATTGGTAAGGCTCTTTACCTTCCTCTCTCCGAAGCCCTCTCTCTTTGACGAAAGCAGCATCAGGGTTCCCTTCACGCGGACCATATCCCCGTTCTTCACGTCAAATATGGAATCCCTGCCCATTATCGTCTCGATATTCTTTGGAGCGAACCTGTAATAAGCCTCGAATATCCTGAATTTTTCGTAGTTTATCTCCTCCATGCGCTTGCAGATCTCCGAAAGCGAGTTCCACATAGCCTTCAGATCCTGCGCCGGAGTATCGGGCACCTTAAGCTTCAGCCTTCCGAGAGCCACATCCCTCATCGCATGCTCAAGGGCCTTAAGGTCCATATTCTGCAGATAATACAGGATCACGATGAGTCCGGAGCCTATAAGGAATACGACAAGGAAGAATATGAGCACCTTCCTTGCATCACCCCAGAAGTTGTGGGTCGTGCCGTCCGCATAGCACACGGTCACGAGGCAGTAATCCGAGGCAGGGTTGTCATCGGGAAGGGCTACCGTTATCAGCTTGTCGGAATCGATATAAAACTCCTGCGCGGCAAAGGAGGAATGCTTCTCCATCTTGTCCTGGATGTCAGACATCACTCCGCCGAAGACATAGGAAGCATTCTCGACCTCATGTCCGTCGGCATCCACCACGATCATCCCCGTACTGATCCTCATGATGAAGATATCCTTGAAGATGCTCCTGTTCTGCCCGCTGTCGATATAAGTCCTGAGGTTCTTGACAAAAGAGGAATAATCACTCTCTTCATAATAATCCGGATCATCGAAGCCGAACTTATCGAGATCGGGCATGTAATCAAGCTGCTGTCTCATCGCGAGTATCGCGTATCTTACACTCTGTCTCAGCGCGCTTGCGTCATAATGAACCTTCACAAAGTAGAAGGCTCCGGACAGGATCATGAGATATACCGTAAGCGTGAGCACGAAAATATAAACGCTGCGGTTCCTGTGGCGCAGTACCAGATAGATGACGAACATCAGGATGAAGTATATGAGCAGGCCGCCTATCCACCATGCCGCATAGTTTGAATACAGGGACACCTGCTGCCCGATATTGAAATGCATGGCATCAACCGCTGACTTAACCCTGTAATCGGGAAGGAATTTTCCCGAAAGGCCGTCGATATTCAGCAGGATGACCACATCGCTTCCGTCATAATACGCATCGGAGAAATATGACTTTCCGTTGCTCGTCCTGTAGATGATGGATACGGGCTTTTCAAGGTTATTAAGATATTCCTCTATATCCTTGTTGCTTCCCAGTGCGCTCGGGACACTGTTTGACGAGTCAAGCTCCGCAAGCTCGTCCTTTTCGATCTGGTATACGTTGATCGTCTCTCCGTTAGCCCCGATCGTCGTAACATAAAAATAATCGCCGAAGACATTAAGGCTCGTCGTCCTTTCATCATCGTCAATAAGGAAATCGGGGGTTGCCGATACAAGATTCAGATTGGGGTCATAGCAGGCTATCCTGTAGATATGGAAGGAGGTTCCCGCATATTCCATTACCGAAGAATAAAGCGCATAGACACTGTCATTCGCGATATCTATATTGTGTATCTTATCCTTGGCCACACCGTCGGAATTGACCATACGGAGCACATCTCCGTTGCGGTTGATGAGGTAGAAGCGTCCTTTCTTGTTCCAGTTTTCCACGAAATAATAACCGGTCGTAGCGGCTATGCCTTCATTGAACTCCGTATACTGCGGGTCATGCTTCATATTCCCTGCCGCCAGGGAGACGATTATGATAGAAAGCAGTACGCTCAGGATACAAAAACACGCTATTAGTCGGGCTCGCATACTCATTTCGTTAATGACTCCGTTCCGATGTTCTTAAAACTGTTAAAAAATATCCTCAAAAACGGCACATCTCCCCATACCAGATGCGTGAAGAGAAGCACCAGTGCAACGATCGCAAGTATCAGGCTTATCCAGAACAGGATCCCGAAAAGCAGATCGGCATTTCTGTGGAAAAAGCTCTTTATCTGTATGAGGATCCTGGTCCTCCTGACCGGAGTCGCCGCGATCCTCAGATCCCTGTAAAGCTCAGTGAACCTGCTGTAGCTGTTATTCGCAGACTTCTTTGAAAGCAGCTCGTAGCTTATATTCTTGACATCCGACTTGGTCTCCAGGACCTTCAGCATGATGTCCGCGCACTTTACCGCGCAGTCACGCTCGGTCTTCGTATCGTCAAGCTTCGTAAGATCCATGCTGTAGCTGAAGTATATGTTGTCATCCTTCGTCAGGTTTATGAGGCCCTGGTCAAGGATCATATACAGCACGGGGAAGGGCATGGCGCAGGATATACAGCCGAGTAACAGGTTCGTGCATATATCCTCGCACCTCGTCAGGCTGTAGGCTTCTCCCACGAAGAAATCTTCAAGGGGCCTCTCCTGTCTGTAGGGAAAGACCATCACATATGCTTTTCCCTGGGAAAAGGACTCGATAAGAGTCCCCTCGGCAGAAGGCAGACCGTCCTCACCGAGGACAAGATCCTTGTGATACTTATCCCTGCTCATGATATCCATCAGGGACTTTACGGTCTCATGCTCCTTAACGACAACGAGCGTAAACTCCCTGCCGTCGGACGCTCCCTCAAGGCGCGCCGTAAAGCAGTCATTGACGGGAGTGCTTATTATCGTGGATATTACCGTATAGACGGCATTGCGGGACTCAAAGGTCATTTATTCTCAGGATTTACCGCTTCCTGCACGGGATCGTCTAACATCTTTTTCCTTACTATCGCGTATGCATACGTACATATGACGGGCATATCCGTGCAATAGATACGTATCTCATAGACACCCTCCTTGGAAGGAGCCGTATATATACCGTCAGAGCTGATCTCACCGCTGCCCGGCGATGTGAGCTCATATGTGACGCTCGCGGTCTTCATGTTGTTGAACCTGACTCCGAAGAAGTGGCTCTCCTTGGT
>CACZRA010000099.1 GCA_902783395.1 uncultured Lachnospiraceae bacterium | reverse complement strand
TCTGTATGAAAGCAAAGAAAATGATCGATATCACCATGACGTACAGCAGGAAGCTCGTACCGCAGCGCCTGTGTTCCCTGCTTGCCTGCCTCACGTTCTCAAGAGTGAGTGGATACCCTGCCTCTATGCAGTTTATGCACTTATGCTCGGCGCCGTGATACATGAAAACTCTCCTGATATCTTCCATCAGGCTTATAGTCTTGATATAACCCACAAAGATCAGTATACGGATAAGCCCCTCAATAAGGGAAAGCACTATCCCCTCTCCCACGAGAGGTTTGAATAAAAGGCTCGCCAGATACGGCAGTACCATAAAGAGCCCCATTGCGAATATAAGAGCAAAAACGGTTATCCCTATCGAAAGAGCGGTATCCTTTGCGGATTTTTTCTCCTCAGTCTTCTTCTCCCCATCCTCAATACCTGCCATATAGATATCCGATGAGTAATTCAAAGTAGAAAGCCCCAGCACCAGTGAATCGATAAAGGAAAGGATCCCCCTTATCACAGGGATGCCGTATAAGGCCTTACTGTTTATCACCCCGTGGTACTCATCCTTTTTTACCGTTATCTCTCCGTCAGCTTTTCTTACAGCAACGGCATAGTCGTCCTTATTTCTCATCATGACCCCTTCCATGACTGCCTGGCCGCCTATGCTGCTGTAAACCTTTCCCGTAATGGGACATTTATTATCCGGTCTGTCTTTCACTTTTCTCTCCCGTCAAAAAAATAAAGCCCTGATATCCTTCAGCACCGGGCTTTAAAATAAAAACACCGCCTTTTTCCGCATGAGAAAAAGACGGTATCTCTTCTTTGCTAATTCTTTGCAGCGTACTTCTTGTTGAACTTCTCTATACGTCCGTCAGCACGGGCCGCTTTCTGCTGTCCCGTATAGAACGGATGGCAATTTGAACATACTTCAACACGGATCTCGGGGATCGTCGATCCTACAGTAAAAGTATTGCCGCAATGACAGGTAACTGTCGCCTGATGATATTCAGGATGAAGATCTGCTTTCATTGTCTATACCTTGTTCCCTTTCCGTGAGCGGCCGGTTTCCGACCGGCAGCCTCGCCACAATCAGTATCATTTCCGCCCGCCGATTTAACGAGCGACGTATATATTACCACACCATTTCGCAAAAGACAAGCAGAAAAACTGTTTTTGTGCGTATCAGTCCAGCATCATAAGTTTTTTGCCGGATACCGAGAGCTTAAGCTTCCTTCCCACGACAGAAGCCTCTCCGTCTGTATGTATATGACAGGGCCTGTCGGTTGTTATCGTAACCTCACCGGCTCTGAAGATATCGACCTCGGGATACATCACATGTCTGCCGTTGAACGCCAGAGGAAACATCCGCAGAAACTTCACCGATCCCACCCTGTCAGCCACACAGAAATCAAGCAGTCCGTCATCATCCACCGCCTCCGGACAGAACATGAACCCGCCGCCCTCATACCTGCGGTTCATCCCCACGGCAAAAAGACACTCATTATATACCCTCTTTGAGCCGTCCTTCAGCTCGATGCGGCATCTGAACCTCTTGTTCCGGATGATAAGCCCCAGCGCCACCGTAATGTATACGAGATTTCCTAATCCTATGCGGTTCAATACCACCTTGGCTCCGGATCTGTCTGTCCGGAAGCAGGTCTCTGCATCGAAGCCCAGTCCCGAGCTGATATTGAATAAATACTCTTTCCCGTTTATCTCGGCCGCTCCTATGTCAGCCAGTCTTACACAGCGGGCTGACGCTATCCTGCGGGCGAGCTTCCTTATGTCCTTCTCAAGCCCCAGCGCTCTCGCCAGGTCATTGCCGCTTCCTGCGGGAATAAAACCTATCCTTGTCCGTTCAAAATCAACGACAGAGTTCACGGCTTCATTCATCGATCCGTCACCGCCGATTATCACGATATCCAGAAAATCTCCATCCGTCATATCCTTAAGCTTTCCCGATAATCCGGATATGATATCCCCTATCCCTTTTTTACGACCGGAATGATAGACACGGTAAGCTGTCCCGGTCTCACGAAACACCGATTCAGCTGTGCGGAATATCCTGTCTCCTCTTCCTGCCCCTGTTGCAGGATTTATGATTATATGCAGCATATCGTTTACCCCCGTTCCGGCCCGGTTTGATCAAGTCCGTCCGTCCATGAAGGCAGATCAGGGACCGAGGAGAGCAGATACCGTGTGTACTCGTGCTCCGGCTGCTCGTAGAGTTTCTTCACATCAGCGGTTTCACATATCCTTCCGTCCTTCATCACACAGACCCTGTCAGCGATAAAGTTGACTACTCTCAGGTCATGGCTTATGAAAAGACAGGACAGTCCCAGCTCCTCCTTCAGCCGTTTAAGGAGATTTAATATCTGCGCCTGAACGGAGACGTCCAGGGCAGATACGGATTCATCACACACAAGAAGATCCGGATTCAGGGCGATCGCACGCGCGATCCCGATACGCTGCTTCTGGCCGCCGGAAAACTGATGCGGATATTTTTGCATCGCGCTTTCCTTTAAC
>CACZRA010000098.1 GCA_902783395.1 uncultured Lachnospiraceae bacterium | reverse complement strand
ATTAACTTGGTTCACTTTACGATCCTGACCGGACTAAAAGGTTTCGTAAAGCTACATTCCTATGCTGGTGGTCTGGTCCTCCTTTCACTAAATTATGAGGTTCCTTTATCTGTACATTGGACTGTACCTACCTCTCTTGGAATGATTAAACTATACCACAGTCCTTTCGAGTTGTCAATACAATTTTTAAAATTTTTTTAAGTTGTCTGACAATTTATTTAAAGCCGCGTATTTACGGGCTTTTCCGTTACCGATCACTCAGCGTCCGGATTACCTATGTGGCTGAAGAGGTACTCCAAAACCTCTTTCGTAAACTTCTTCGCGCTGATACCTACCGTGTAAGTCCCGTCGCTTCTCTTTTCCATACGGGCCACGGTGGCATACATGATCACCGTCTCCGCTACTATGATCACGTCCCTTCCCATGATGTCAGGTCTGTCATCCTTCATCCAAAGTCCCATGCCCTTCGGACTGGCATCCTCGACCTGGACATAAATGGTCTCTCCCGTATCGCAGACAACCACAATACTGGGCGCCTTGAATTCGACCCTTCCTATCTTTCTTTTTTCGCTCATAACATCTGCTTCGAGTGTCATATTTACCTCCTTACGCCGCATTCGCTGCGACTGCTTTGAATTAATATATGATTAAATCTCCAAAAGTACTGAAACACTGTTTTGATACAACGAATTGCTTCGTTGCTTTCAGCAACTCTCGCAATTCTACAACTCTCGCAATTCGCTAATTTGCTACGCAAATTGCTACTTGCTTGTGTTGTTTGACGCCCAAAGTTAAATGGCTTTTTGAACAAGTTCAAACGCCATTTAGACTTTTGGCGTTTGTATCATTATATCACAGATTACTGATTTATATCGAAAAATCAGTAATCGTATTACAATAAACACTTCCCGGGAGAAACCCCGGGAAGCGGTTCATTGGACAGCTGCCGGCTTTAAGCCGGCCGGCCGGTAATATCCCGGCACGGACCAATTACTCACATGTTTATTTTTCCGCCTTCGCGAGAGCCTTCTTACGTTTCTTAATATACATACGTACTCCGCCGGCTCCGAAGAGGACTATGACAAGCCACCAGGCAAAATCCACCTTGAGGCCGTCCTCGGTGAACATCATCCCTCTCGTGAAGGTACCGTTTTCCACCGCATCAATTATGGGAGCCATCCTCTGTCCCAAAACATCATCTTCGAGCAGGATATCCTCTGTCAGCACTCCGGACGATGCACCGGAAGACGTGCCGGAAATATCGGCAAACGCTCCGGGCTTTGCAGAGGCTTTTATCTCTGACGAAGTGCCCCCTATATTTTCAAATACGGCTCCTGCGCTTTCTATGCCGCCCGCTCCGGGCTCCGAAGCTTCAGAGTTTTCAGCCGTCGAAGAAATTATGTCAACCACAGGTGCATAACCTCCGCCGGATACGTCATCTGTAACCGAAGATCCCTCATCTGACTCATCCGAACTGCTCCTGTTTTCCGATCCGCCTCCGGAGCTCTGCCCCTTATTCGGTGCGGGTGTGCGGTACTTGAAGCCTTCTTCTATATCAACGCTCATCTTTTCCACGAGCTCTTCCGCATCCGCAAGCTTTTCCTGCGCGGAAGCCAGATCCTCTTTGGCTTTTGCATAATCCTCCTGCGCTGTCTTCAGCTCCTCCTTGAGCCGGTTAAATTCCTTCGCGCTTTCCGCTCCGACAACCTTTGCGTTTTCCAATGCTTTTACGGCTTCGATAACCTTCTGTTTTGCTTCCTCGATCGCTGCAAGACCTACTGCGATCCGGGCATTATCAACGGCCGCTTTATCGGCCTTATCGGCAAATACATCGGCTACGCTGATAAGACCCTCTCCCTTCTTATCAAATACAAGTTTCCCGTCAGCAGCTACCGAAGCCGGAGCATCTTTCTTTACGACAACTATATGATCCGGATCCTTTCCGTATTTCGCCATATCATTATACGATCCTGACCCCCCGGCCACTTCACCGTCATCGTAGTATGCGATGTAATCATAATACTCTTTTATCTCCTGCCCGTTCTTTATAACGGTTACGGCGCAGTAATGGCTCGAAGTAGAGTTGGCATTAACCCAGGACAGCGCGCCCTTATTATCCAGCTCGAATTCAAAGCTTTCTATCTCACCGCTGTGGATCCTCTGGAGCATCTTATACTCAACTAGATACTGGGTAAGAACCCTGTTATTCTTCCAGTAGGTCTGCGCATTATGCCCCGTTTCATAATCAGACTTCGTCTTTGCCTGCTGCTCCTCGATCTTTTCCATAAGCCAGACAGCCCGGTCTCCTACTCTCTCATCATTAAGGAAGCTCAGTCTCTCGGCAGCAGCTTCAGCCTTGGCAAGATTGGCCTTTGCCGTTTCGACATCGGTATAGCCCAAAACCGCGCTGTTAGCCTGTTCATACTCTTTATCCGCATCAGCCACTGCTTTTTTGAGGCTCTGATACATGTCACACCCGTTTATGAGCGCGGCATCGCTTATATAGAGATCCTCTGTTTTTCCGTCAGCCGATTTCTTCAGGACTATGATATGATCTGTATCGACCAGACTGTTGCGCCCCTTTGATCCGACCATATCACCGTCCTTGTAATACGCCTTATAATTATAATACTCGGTATGCTGGACTCCGTCCTTATCTACATACTTGACCTCAAATCCGTTGTTCTTCTTCTGAACCTGACCGCCGATCTCATCCAGGGAAGGTACCGTATTCCCTTCAAGAGTGAGTGTATATCTCACGATGGAATATGCGAGATTCCTGTTTGCCTTCCAGAAGTTATCGGTATTGCCGGTTCCCGCTACCTCCTTAACGATCTGACGCTGCGCTTCTATCTCCTCAAGCATTGTATCGAGTTTTCCGGGAAGCTCCGAACCTGCATTTTCCACGAAGGTCTGATATGCGCCGTCTGCCGCCTCTTTCTTGGCTTTTGCGGCTTCCGCAACTTCTTTTGCTGCATCTTCAGCGTTCTTTTTTGCTTCTACAAGATCATCTCCCGCCTGGGCAGTCTCATCCTGAGCCTGGATCAGAGCATCCGACACTGACTCTATCGCCTTCCTCGCACTGTTTTCGTCCTCAGGTTTACTGCCGAAAACAACCTTTCCGTCCTCATCGATTGTGAAATCCCACTTGTCATGCAGTTCATCCAGCTTATCCTGCGCTGCCTTCTCAGCCTTCTTTGCTTCTTCAAGCTTCCCTGCAGCTGTATCAACCGCATCCTGCGCAACTCCCAAAGCCGTGTTCGCAGTTTCCAGCTTGCCCTGAGCTTCAGACACGGATTTCCGGCTTTCTTCTACCAATAAATTCGCATCATCCAAATCCTGAAGAGCTTCATCTTTTGCAGTCTGAGCCGATCCTTCGTTGTCATATACCACGGCCGCTGCCGTTTCAGTCTTCTCAGCGCTCTCTTCGACCTTTCCGGCCGTGTCATCTACCGAAGACACCGCTCCCTTCACGCTCTCTTTTGCCTCATCAACCCTGCTCTCCGCAGCCGATACCGGTGTGCTTACAACAGTATAATCAACAACTCCGTTGTCATCTTCTCCCAGAGCAGCCTTAGCCGCCTCGTTTGCCTGTTCTGTTGCACTGTTCAAACCGTCGAGCGCAGTAAGATCATTGCCTATGTCGCCAACAGCCTGCTCTGACGATTCAAGGAGATCATATACTTCAGATGAAAATACATAAGCGTCGCTTCCTTCGCCGGCAGCTGCGATTTCACCGGAACCGGCTTCCGAAGGCTCACAGAATGATTCAGCTGTATCAAGCGATCCGGCTGCTTCACTTACAGCCTCCTGAACCTCATCATTCGCGCCGTCATCCGAGGAACCCTGGCTGCTGTCGGAAGACTCCTGAGACTGACTTGTCTCTCCTCCGCTCTGATCAACATCATCATCCGCTAAAACAGTAACCGTCGGCATGAGAGAAAGAGCCGCCGATAAACCTATGCTGATAGCCTTAAGTACCTGACGATTCGCTTCCCTGTTTTTCATAATTATTACCTCCTTATACCGCTTACCGCGTTTTTTTCATCTTTTTTCACAATAATAGATCCGTATCAAGTATTATATCGGACACGACGACAGATTTCTTAATTGTTCAGTTAAAAAAACATGGATAAAATTTTACGAAATGATTATTCAGCTTTTCTTAAACGATACAGCACATGATAAACAAGGTATCATCCGGGAATACTCTTTGCCCCGTCGGGCAGCATCCCGGTACAGGTCACGGCAAGAGCACCGGGACCTATGTGACAGGAGACTGAAAGAGAAAGAGGATACATATCTATATGGTAAGAAGGAAAAGCTTCCATGACCTCCGCCCTGAACTCTTCCGCTTCAGCAAGGTTAGCTGTATATGCCATGCCTATCCAGGCATTGGGGTTTTCAGGCGTAACTCCTCCGTAATTCTTCTCAAGATCATCCATAACAGCTTTTATCATTATCTTCCTGGCATTCTTCATGCCGCGGGCTTTAGCAAAAGCGTCCAGCTTTTCGCCGTAGATACGGAGAACCGGCTTTATTCCCAAAAGCTCCGCAAAGGCCGCCGCAGCCGGAGTCACTCTCCCGCCCTTTTTCAGATACTTCATGGTATCCACGGTTATGAAAATATTGGAATCAAACTTGGTCTCCTCAAGCCTTCGCTTTATGTAAACCGCATCCTTCCCGTCCTTCGCCATCTGCATCGCATCAAGGACACTGAGGTACTGGGTAACCGAGATCCTCTGGTTGTTCACAACCTGCACCCTGCCGTTATAATCCTTCGCAAACAGCGTAGCACTCTCGCAGGCTCCGGAAAGCCCCGATGACATCGGGATGAAAACAAGCTCATCGTATTCTTTGAGAAGCCTGTCCCAAAGAGACATTATATCTCCGGGAAGAGGCTGTGAGGTATGGATCTCAACCCCCGGATCCGCGAGCTTCTCATAAAAACTCTCCTGGGTCAGATTGATATCCTCATAGAATGTCTCACCGTCTATCGTAAAAGGCATAGGCAGAACGCTGATCCCAAGCTTCTCAGCCCGGGACTGGGTTATGCCGCTGTTGCTGTCTGTGACTATTGCGACCGACATGCGAATCCTCCGAAAATCAAAAACCAGATAATAAATCCATAGTAAAATACTTCGGGAATTTTAGCACAGAGGTATATACATATCAATGGACATTTTGGACAGATTGTTTCGAGTGGTAAAACGTCCAGTGGACGTTTTACGGGCACGCCTTGCAGCGCCATGCGCTGCAGTGCCCCGGGGAAGCTCCGGCTGAGAATACTTTTATGCGCTGCAGCATCCCGGGGAAGCTCCGGCCGAGAATACGTCCCCCTATTTTTTTTACGGCTCTACTGCATGTGTTTTAAGATAATCGACCCATTTATCGATAGCATCGGCCTTCACATGGATACCGTCAAAAGAATCCTCGCTCGGCATCCTTCCGTATTCATCGGTAAAGACCTCATTGACATCAAGATAATAAACGTGCTCGTTTTCGGCAACTTCCTTTATCACTTCATTCCGGTGGTTAATATGCTCATTCGTGAATACGGAGGATTTCTTCTCCTCCCCCTCGGTAACATGGAGCAATCCCATCACATAGATAATCGCGTCGGGCTGTACCGATTTAATATAGTCGATCAGCGCGTAATAATGCTCCGCAAACGATTCATCGGTGCCATAGCCCATTTCATTTAGTCCGAACTTAAGATAGATCTTTCCGTACTGCGGCCCCGTGGCCAGGGCTTCCGGTATGGTCACCTTGCCCGCTTCCGTATCCACCGCCTTTTTATCAAACACACCGGCAAGCGACAGTCCGACAACACCGTAGTTTGTGGCGGGAAGATCGGAATATAGTCCGAGTCCCTGCACCCTGGAGTCTCCTATGAAGCAGGCATCCTCAAAATAATCGTCATCCACGGTCGTAAATTCCTTTAATTCTTCTTCATCATCGGAATCCTCATCGTCGGAATCTTCATCGTCTTCGTTTTCTTCGGTATTTTCTTCCGTTTCTTCCTCCGAGGCTTCTTCCGTCTTCTCCTCAGAAGTCTCCTCGGTTTTCTCTTCATCCACGGCAGTCATCCCGGAAGCTTTCTGCTTCTCCTCCGGCTCCTTGATGGCAGCCGCAGTGACCGCCTCCGGATCGTCCGTCTTGCCTTTCTTAAAGATATCCCTGAACCGCCCGTCCTTTATCGCCTGGATCATCACAGCCGCACCGGGATATGAAAAATTCTTATCCTGAATACTCATTATGACACCGGGCACAGTGACCGTAATGATCGTCAATACTATGATTAAGAATAAAGGATACTTCTTTTTCATTTATGTAAACCTTCGCTTTCTAAAACCGGAAATATAAAAAGGGATTATACGCCGCATTGACAAGCGCGGAAACCGAAGCCCAGAAGAGCACAACGTGCAGAACAAGCCCGATCACATTATCTTTTATCCGCCTGTATATCATCATAAACAAAGGTGTGGCAAAAAAAGCCCCGGCAACAAGATAGATCGACACACTTATTATGTGGTCGAGATAATCGTTACCCATATAAACCCCGAACATTCTTGTTATGTAAACCATAAACTCATCCATACCGTTCACGGCAAACATCACCCATCCAATTATCACAACAAGCATGGAATATATCCAGCCTATGAATCTCGGCAGTTTTTTCAGAAGCTTCCCCAAAAACAGACGTTCCAGAGCAATAAAACAGAAATAATACAATCCCCAGAATATAAAGTTCCATGCCGCTCCGTGCCAGAGTCCGGTTATAAACCAGATGATCAATAAGTTTACATAAGTTCTGACCGCACCCTTTCTGTTTCCCCCGAGCGGTATGTAGATATACTCCCTGAACCAGTTAGTGAGCGTCATGTGCCATCTGCTCCAGAAATCGCTGATGGATACGGCAGCGTACGGGTGATTGAAATTCTCCGGAAGGGTGAATCCAAGCATACGTCCCAGCCCTATCGCCATAAGGGAATATCCCGCAAAGTCAAAGTATATCTGAAGCGTATAGGCCGCCGCGCCTATCCACGCGAAGGGCGTGGAGATATTATCATATCCCGCTGTACCGACGTTATCCCATATAGTTCCCAGATTATTCGCCAGAAGAACCTTCATGGAAAGACCTATGATAAACGGCTTCAGCCCTTCTTCCATATCCATCAGCTTCCTCTGCCGGCTCTTAAGGTCAAGCGCAACCTCATTGTAGGTCACTATAGGACCTGCAATAAGCTGCGGGAACATCAGTATATAGGTTCCGAGATCTATGAGAGACCTGTCGTAAGGCACTCTGCGTTTATATACATCTATCACATATGACATTATCTGGAAGGTGAAAAATGAGATCCCCAGCGGGAGCGATATCTCCGGTACCTTAAGGCCCAGCCCGCCGATCCGGTTTATATTCTCAACAATAAAGCCCAGATACTTGAATATCCCAAGAAGGCCCACATTGAATATTATGTCAATCGTAAGCAGGAGTCTGCGGCTGATGCGGTTCGTACTTCTGCCGATGCCTTTCGCAAGGAAATAATTGACTAGCACGGAGCT
The DNA here is from genome assembly GCA_902783395.1 of uncultured Lachnospiraceae bacterium. GTDB lineage: Bacteria > Bacillota > Clostridia > Lachnospirales > Lachnospiraceae > NK4A144. The sequence goes on along the minus strand of CACZRA010000098.1, from coordinate 15,692 downwards.
TATGATAAGGAAGACATATCTGGGCTCGCCAAACGCATAGAAAACAATGCTTCCGATAAGAAGCACAGCATTCTTCCAGTATCCCGGAACCAGATAATACGCGATCAGGAAGACCGGAAGGAATCTGAAAATAAAAACCAGTGAGCTGAATACCATTTATGTAAACCTTACTTTAATTATTTCTTATCGCTTCAAGCGCCGAGAGGCTCATTGCCCTCTTGCTAGGAGCGTAACCCGCAAGCATCGATACTATTATAGCAAAAACCACCGAAGCAAAATACATCCATAACGGGATCACCGCTGTAAGCGCTCCCGTGACCTTGTTTATTATGATACATACGATGAAAGAAAGCAAAAGTCCCGTTATCCCGCCTCCTGCCCCTATCATGGCCGCTTCCGCGAGAAACATCTGCTGTATGTCATAAAGCCCGCAGCCCAAAACCTTCATGACACCGATCTCCTTCGTACGTTCATATATGGACATCATCATTGTATTCGCTATACCAATGGCCGCGACCAGAAGCGACACGGCTCCTATTCCTCCGAGCATCGCCTGCTGGCTCTGGGACTGTTCCCTCGCCTGCGCTATCCATTCCGAATTGCTGCTTGCCTGATACCCGAGATCGCCTATAGCCTTCTGTACCTCATCGACATTATCTATCTCATCCACGATAACACTCAGTTTGCTGTAAAAAAGCTCGGGATAAGGCTTTCCGTTCTTCTTTACCGGCTGCCCCGGTATCGGCTTGTTCTTGAACACCTTCTTAAACATCTTCCTTATGGCCTCAAGATCGCAGTAGGTATTCCAGGAGTATTGATTATAATCATCCAGGCCGCCCTTCAACACGCCCGCCGTAGGCACCAGGTATTTTTTCGGAGCCGACGGCGGTGATGCCGTCTGTGTTTCACCTGTTCCGCCTGTTCCGCTCGCCGCGCTGCCGGTCTGATTATCCGTATTACCTGTATCCGTGCCCTGCTTGTTATTCTTGGAGTGAAGGGCTTCATAGGCATCGACGTCAAAGATCGTGAACATTTTTGCGTTCATCATATCTATATCAACGGTCTTGCCGGTATTCCAGTATACGATATTATCTCTTGAATCGGCAAAATCGGAGATGACAAGGTTCCCGAAAACATATTTCAGCTCATCGCCTTCCTTCGGCCATTCCCCCTCTTCAAACTCCCAGTTCATCCCGCGCAGGACCTCGATAGGAACTGCCTGTCCGCTGTAAAGAGTCATATGATAGGCTCCGCTCACGATGACAGCCTGAAATTCAAGCGTCGGATAAACGGATTCCACGTGATCCAGATGGCTTATCTTTTCCATCGTGCTCTCGGAGAGCTTGTACGCGGTCGGATCGGAAGCGCCCGAAGCACCGTCTCCCTCCGCACTCTGTACAGACTGGGCATTACCCTCCCTGACCTCTACGGTACGGAGACCGCCATATTCCTCGATCATCTCAAGGCTTTGTCTGTTGAGTCCTTCGCCGAGCGCCATCATCGTGACGATCGATGCAACTCCAATCATAACGCCCAATATGGTAAGCATGGTCCTAAGCTTACGCTTCAGCAGCGAATTCCATGCCATCCCTACCTTATCGGCAAATCTCATTTATCGTTTTCCTTTGAAGGAGCCGTCGCGGCAGGCTCAGAGGTTTCTGCAGGCGCAGCAGTAACGGTAGTTATGGTAACATCCTCCGCCGGCTTGACCAGATCATCTATTTCCGAAGCCAGGGCATCCTCCTCGCGCCGCTTCTTTCTGCCGATCAAAGCCTTGATACCGGCTATTATCCCTCCGAGGACGACCAGAACTCCGACTCCGATCAGCGCTATCTGCCATCCCTTCAGGGTAAATCCTGTCTCTTCCTCCGTCGTCTCTTCGGTTCCTCCGAAATCTTCAACATACCCCTGCTGTACGGCAAGATCAACGTTTCTGGACTGTGTGGACACCACTCCCGTCTCATCCTCATAAGATATGACTATGGGTACCGTCGCGGTATCTGATTCGGAATAGGCAACTCCGGTTAACATAACATCAACATTCCCGGTGGCACCGGGAGCGAGATTTCCCACATAGGCAAGCGCCGGCTGTATCGTCTTATCCGTCACGGTGACCTGTACATTATACAGGGTCGTCTTTCCCGTATTATATATGGAAAAAATAAGATCCGACTGCTCGCCGATGTCAATGGCAGCCGGCTCGCACGTAGGAGTAGAGATATCGAATTTGGATATCTGCTTTACCGGTATCGTGACACTTGCCGTACTGTCATATGCGTTTGCCAGCTCGTCCTCGTATTTCATAACGATCGACATCACATATGGTCTTTGCTCCAGACCGGATTTCGCCTCAAAATCCATGGAAAGATCCGTTACTCCCCCCGGTGAAATGCTGTCTATATAGAAGGAATTGGATCCGGATGTGGGCAGGAAAGCCGCATAGCTCGGCTGTGTCTGGGAGCCCTCCACCGTAGCGGTAAGATCAAACTGAAGATTTTTGACTGTGGTGTCCTTTGAAGTGTTTTCGATGGAGAGCTTCAGTGTAAAATGCTCACCGGAAAAAACCTCCTGAGGCTCCGTGGTAAATCCCGTAACAATAAGCCGGGGCATGGAAAGCTTCTTGTCCTCATCTCCGTCGACAGTACCGTTTTCGGGAAGTCCGGTACAGTGAACAAAAACGGATATGACCGTCGTATCCACCGCACAGGTAGGATCCGTATAGGTGATATCAAAGTCTATCTTGTAGTAACCGGTCTTTACGTTATCTCTCGTCCTGAACACCCAGACGCAGTTGCGTATCCTGTCGTTATAGTTCGGCTGTGCATCCTCACCGACCATAACGTCTATCTTCTGGGTATATCCGGTATTGCTGATCTCAAAAGGAAAATCGTCGGTCTTCGCTCCGAGCCTCGGGGTTACGATCACATCCTTGATATTGTATTTGAACATATTCACAACAGGAAGGACCAGAATGCAGTCCTGTCCTTGGACCGCCTCGGGAGTGACCCAGGTATTGCCGGGCATGAGGAACGGATTGGTCGTGGTAGCCTGATTGTAACGCTCCCCCGGTTCAGCCGGCGTTCCTTCCTGGCCGCCTTCATTATAAGTAGAGCTCGGATTTGAGGTCCCCGCGCCCGATTTGCCTGTGTATGTGATATTGTCGGCAGTATACGTTACCGAGCTTCCGTCAGTCGTTGTCAGGGTTTCGGCATTGGCTGATATTATACTAATATTAGCAAGAGCTACGCACAGACCGGCTGTCAGGACTGCGCCTGCTGCTTTTTTTATAATATTTTTATTCCTTTTTCCAATCTCCAAATCAGTCCTCGAATACTATCTCGCCGTCAAGGATATGCACCCTTCTGTCCGCGTAACCGGCGAGTTTATTGTCATGAGTTACCATGACAAGGGTATTCCCCTCTTTATGTACAACGTCCTGCAGGATATGCAGTACTTCGATAGTCGTCTTTGTGTCCAGGTTTCCCGTAGGTTCATCCGCAAATATGATCTCCGGCTTGACCACAAGAGCCCTTGCTATACCCACTCTCTGCTGCTGGCCTCCGCTCATCTCGGTCGGCCTGTGCTTCATGTATTTTTCAAGCCCCATCTGCTTTAAGAGCTTTACCGCCTCTTTTGTCCGTACGGACTTGCTCACTCCCCTGAAGGAAAGAGGCAGCGCGACATTTTCTATCGCATCAAGCTGCGGAAGAAGGTCATATGCCTGAAAAATAAAACCCACATGCTTCTGGCGGAATTTCACGAGCTCGCCTTCACTGAGCCTCTCAATATGCGTTCCGGCTATGATGACCTCACCCCTGGTAGGCCGGTCCAGTCCCGCGAGCATATTAAGAAAGGTCGATTTTCCGGACCCCGATGTACCGACTATCGCAACAAACTCTCCCTTGCCGACGTCAAGGCTCACGCCGTTCAGGGCTATGACCCTCTCTTCGCCGAGCTTAAAGATCTTGTATACGCTTTTTGCCGATATAACGCTTTCGCCCATAGCAAACACAACCGCAGGCGTATAAGCCTGCGGTGTATATGATAACCCATTATGTTAACGCTTTCAAGGAATTTCTTTAATTCAGCGGATATTTATCCGTCAGCGTCTTTATTATATCTCTTGCGGGAGCAACTCCGTCCTCGCCCTTCAGCACGACCAGTGAGATCGCCTCGGCAACCTTGTCCATATCCGCGGTAACGAACCCTCTCGTGGTGACGGAAGGAGTCCCGAGCCTTATGCCGCTGGTAACAAACGGCTTCTGGGGATCATTGGGCACCGTGTTTTTATTCGCCGTGATATGGGCCTGATCCAGAAGAGCCTCAACCGCCTTGCCGGTAAGTCCCTGCGGCTCAAGGTTGAGGAGCATCAGATGGTTATCCGTTCCGCCGGATACTATGCTGAGTTCTCTTGAGATCAGTCCCTTCGCAAGCGCCTGTGCATTATCGACCACACCCTTCGCGTATTCCTTAAAGGACGGATCCAGCGCCTCCTTGAAGCATACTGCCTTTGCGGCTATTACATGCATCAGCGGGCCTCCCTGTATGCCGGGGAAGATCGCCTTATTAAAGTTGAATTTATCGGCAGCCTCCTGATTGCAGAGAATAAGACCGCCTCTGGGACCGCGCAGAGTCTTGTGCGTGGTGGTCGTTACCACATCCGCGATGCCTATGGGAGTGGGATGATAGCCCGTAGCCACAAGTCCCGCGATATGAGCCATATCTACCATCAGATATGCGCCGACCTCGTCCGCTATCTCCCTGAATTTCTTAAAATCGATCGTCCTTGCGTACGCCGAGGCACCGGCTACTATGAGCTTCGGACTGCACTCCTTTGCTATGCGTCTTACTTCATCATAATCAATGAAGCCTTCGCTGTTCACTCCGTAGGGCACGCATTTGAAGTACTTTCCGGAAAGATTTACCGGTGATCCGTGCGTAAGATGTCCGCCGTGATCAAGGTTCATGCCCATGAAGGTGTCACCCGGCTCCATCATGGCAAAGAAAACAGCCATGTTCGCCTGTGCGCCTGAATGCGGCTGGACGTTTGCATAATCACAGCCGAAGAGCTTCTTTGCACGCTCTCTTGCTATATCCTCGACCACATCGACACATTCACAGCCTCCGTAATACCGCTTTCCGGGATAGCCCTCGGCGTATTTATTCGTAAGCACGCTGCCCATCGCGGCCATCACCGCATGGCTCACCCAGTTTTCCGATGCAATGAGCTCGATATGGTCATTCTGCCTTTTCTGCTCAGCTGTGATCGCATCCGCGATCTCGGGATCGACCGCCCTAAGTTCTTCCAATGAATACATTATTGCCTCCTTGTTGTATATAATTAACTGCTCTCAATTGAATCCCACGATCATCTGTGCGATCTTATAGCCTCCGACACAGATCTTTCTTCCGCCCTTGCCCGGAAGATTGATGGTCTCACCTACCACACTGTGGCGGATAAGAAAATAAGTCGGAAGATCCCTCGATCTCAGATATTCCCAGAGCTGTTTTTTCTTTCTGAGAGATTCGGCATCTCCGGCCTTTATCAGGAAGATGGACGATATCACCATCATTATCTCAAGATAATTCCTCATATACCACCTGAGCTTGAAATTCTCAACCTTGGTATCACGGAAATAATCGATCATAAGCTTCGTGACCGCTATCTGCTGATCGATCCTTGATATCATCACGCTCTCATTTACCGACTGGTCCTCTCTTCCTATATAATAACGATAAAAATTCACCGGAAGATAATATACGGTCTTTACATAGGGAAGCGGCTCAAAGACATAGATATTATCCACATAGAAGGTATGCTTAGGGAGCTCCATACCGCATTTCCTTAACAGCTTTGTCCTGTAGATAACGGAATGCATGAGGATGTATCTTCCTTTTCTGAAATGCTTCGTCTGGTCCCAGGTCACAAGCTGTTCAACAGGGACCGACTGCTCATAATGCATGATCTTCTTTTTCCTCGCGCCCTCCTTGTCATAGACGAAATTACAGAGCATCATGTCAAGGGGCGTATCCTCTCCGGTGAGCTCACGCAGCCTTTCAAGCACCTGCATATAGGCTGTCCGGTCTACCCTGTCATCCGAATCAACGACCTTGAAATAAATACCGGAAGCATTCTTTATCCCCGTATTTACCGCTTCTCCGTGTCCGCCGTTTTCCTGGTGGATTGCCCTTATGATACCGGGATATTTCTCCTGGTATTTATCAGCCATATCCCCGGTCAGGTCGGTGGAACCGTCATCGATTATGAGGATCTCCACCTCATCTCCCCCGGGAAGAAGTGATTCTATGCATCTTCCCATGTATTCCTGTGAATTGTAGCAAGGTACCGCAAAAGTTAGTAGTTTCACTGTCTCATCCTCTTTCCGTCATATTTTATCTGAAGCGTAAGATAATCCCTGATCTGGTCAAGGCTGGCTTCTCTCGAGGCTCCCCCGGTGGAAAGCGACAGGGAAGCGGCCATCATGTTCACTACATGATCGTCGACTCTCTCTCTTATCTCACGCAGGATCATGAGCTTGTCCTCATATTCGTCCGCGTCAAGAAACCTCATCAGATCTTCGTTTATCTCTTCCATGATACGCCTTTCCTGAATTTTTTATTGTGGTGACTTCAAAGCTACGTGGACGCAACTCAGTTTCTCAGTATTTCTCGTGGGGTTGCTGCGTGATGATGACTCCTCTACTACGTGGACGCAACCCCTACTACGAGAAGCTCTACCGCCGCTTCCTTGGATATCTTCCCCTGCGCAATCTCCCTCGGCGCCCTCACGCATTCCTCCAATGCCTTTATCATCCTCGGTCTGGTGAACTTTCCCGCCTGGATACTGTATTTCTTCACAAGTCCGTAGGAAAGTCCGGTCATTTCCGCTATATCGTTATCAGATATCCTCTTCTCCTTAAGGTCCGAAACCTCAAGCATCAGCCGGAACTGCTTGGAGAGGAGCGTAAAAATACCGTATACATTCTGCTCCTCCTGCATCATATCATAGTATATGCCCACAGCCTCATTCAGCTTTCTGTCTCCGATCGCGTTTATCATCTGGAAGACGCTGTAGGAAGGACTCCGCGTAACAAGCTTCATCACATCCTCAGCCTCCACGCTTTCCCGGCCTTCCGCATACGATGAGAGCTTTTTTATCTCCATATCAAGAGCCGACATATCACTTCCCGCCCGCTCTATGAGCAGATTCACGGTATCGGCACTGACCTTTTTATCATAGCGCTTGAAATTCGCCGCCACCCACTGCGGCAGCTTCTTCCTGTCATACCTGACCGCTTCGGCAATATAACCGCATTTCTTCGCGATCTTATATGTTCTTGTATTCTTATTTATCTCGCTCTCATTAAAAATAAGAACGGTCTCCTGCGAGGGCTCCTCGATGTAATCAGCGATCTCATCCGCACCCTTTTTGAAAAAACCTGAATCCTTGACATATATCACTCTGCGCTCCGCCATAAAGGGCAGGGTCATGGCAAGTGATACGATCTCTCCGGCATCTGCGCCGTCGCCGGAAAACGAAGCAAAATTCAGGCTGTCGCCAGGAGTTACCAAAGCCTTCAACAGGGAATTCCTGTAGTTTTCCCGAAGATAAGCCTCTTCCCCGTAGATAAGATATACCGGAGCAAAGTCCTTATTTTTCACATCGGCACTGACAGTCCTCATGCTGCCCCGCTGCCGCTGCCATACTTTTCACTCACCGGGCTGTTCATTGTTCGCCTCCCCCGTCGTCAGGCTCCTCTGTGCTCTCATCAAGCTTCAGGGTCGAATCGTACACACTCCTGTCATACTGGTATGTATAGATCCTTACATGATCATATATCGCCTTCCAGCCTCCGTGGGCATACCCGGTACAGCAGATATATCCCTTTCCCTCATTATCCCTCGAATAACTGACCGCGCAGTTCAGGGACTGATTGACAAAACCCGTCTTCCCGCCGATAACCTCACCCGAGGTCATCTTATCCTCGATCCTTCGCAGGAACCAGTTTGACAGCGAAATGCCGCCCGGATGGAAAGAGGTAGAGGTAGTCGTGTAAGTATGCGTCGACAAAACCTTCATGCACAGCGGATTGTTCACCGCAGCGTTCATGATGACGGCCATGTCCGCAGCAGTGCTGTAATGATTGTCATCATATATCCCGATGCAGTTCATAAAATGCGTGGTCTCCGATATCCCCAGCTCTTCAAGCTTTTCATTCATCATCGCCACAAAGCTTTCCTGATCACCAGCCGTATACTCGGCAAGTCCCATGGCGGCATCCGCGCCGGAGGGAAGGATTGTCCCGTAGAAAAGATCCTCCACGGTCACGCGCTCATCAGGCGAAAACCCGACGTTTGAGCAGCCGTTGTCATACGAAAAACCCTCTATGGCCTGGGTCATCGTAAACATGTCCTTAAGATTCTCCTCACTCTCCAGATGCTCCGCCGCGACCAGAACCGTAAGCACCTTTGTCATGGATGCGGGATACATCTTTGCGTGTCCCTGCCTTTCGGCAAGAACCTTATTATCTGAAAGTGAGATAAGGATCGCATAGCCCGAATCGACATCGGACACGATATCGTAGGTATCCTGATCCGGAGTCGTATTAAGCTCAAGCGGTCCTGCCCCGGTGGTCAGAGCCTTCTTCTTCTCCTCCTCTATGGCGGCAAGCTCCTCCTCAGTGAGCTCCGTCATCAAGGCAGGGGCTCCGGGATCGTTCTCCGACGCCGCGGCATTTTGACTTATGTCAACCTCTCCGTTGTCGTAAAGCAGCTCTCTCGCATCACCCTCATAACCGTTATCTTCGTTACTGTCTGCAACTACCTGAGATGTATCGACTGCTGCTTCGTGACGTTCTCTGAGAATAAAAGCGGTTAACATAATTATTACAACGATCAGCACCGCCAATATACTCCCCCCTGCTATGAAGAGAGTATTCCGTATTTTCTTTTCCCTTTCCTTCTGCCGCCTTGCATGCTCCTCGCGCTTCGCTATGCGTTCCCGGCGCCGCTCCTCATACTCGGCGGTTTCCCTGTCGACAAATAATTCGGACATCTTCCCGTTATTAACTAAAGCAGTATCTGTTGCTTTCTGTATTTTACGCAGTTTTGCACATACAGGTGTGCTTACCTTTTACCTGTCCGGCATACCGCAGATAAGCTGCGGTTTTTACACCGTAGCTTACCATTTTATCATATTTTGATACAAACGTCATTTACCTTCCCCCATAGAATAATCAAAACAGGGATGGATGTCCATAGCACATACCATGATTAACGCACTGACGCAGCGATATCCCAAATTTAAGAATTTTTGCAAAAACGAAATTTCTTAAAGTGCTACTTTAAGATTTTGTTGACTTGTGTAAAATCTTAAAATAGAATAGAAGCATAGGGAAGAAAGTCTTAAAAATAAAGGATGGAAGATGATCAACAGGGAACGCTATATTTCAGCGATAAGAAGCTTTTATGAGAGTGATCTTGTGAAAATAATAACCGGGATACGCAGATGCGGCAAGTCAGTTATCTTAAAGCAGGTGATGACGGAGCTAAAAGGAAAAGGCAGGAAGTGCCTTTTTCTGGATTTCGACTTAAGACCCACGCGGGTCAAGATACCTGATGCGGATGCGCTTATAGAGTATGTCAGCGGATATCTGGGAGATGAAAAGCTATACGTTTTCCTTGATGAAATCCAGAATGTGAGCGGATGGAATGAAGCCTGCAGAACCCTCCGGCTGTATGATTGCTCACTTTTTATAACAGGAAGCAATTCCAAACTGTTATCAAAGGAATTTACCAGGGAGCTTTCAGGCAGATATGTTTCTTTTCGCATAAGACCATTTGTCTACAGGGAAGCCCTGGAGTATGCCGGGCAGCTCGGAAAGGATTATTCTGTAAATGATTATCTTATATGGGGCGGCTTCCCTGCTTCTTTGGAACAGCAGGAAGCAGACGCAAAAAAGAGATACTTAAATGACCTGAACAGTACGATAATATATAACGATCTTGAAAACAGATACAACATACGAAAGAAGGATGTATTTGAGCGTGTTACGGATTATGTGCTTATATCCAATGCCAGAGTGTTCAGCGCAAAATCAATAACTGATTATATGCGGTCGCACGGTGTGTCCGTAAGCGTTCCGACAATCATTAAATATCTCGGATACCTTAAAGAAGCCTACGTGATAGAGGATGTGGAACTGTATTCACCCAAAGCCAAGGCAAAGCTTAACTATTATTACAAACTTTTTGATGAAGATGTGTCTTTTAACAGTATCCGTGCTTCGGGTAACCGGTACGATATGACACACAACCTTGAAAACGTAGTGCTGAATGAACTGATATATATGGGGTACGAGGTCAGCGTCTATGATAATAAGGTACGTGAAATTGATTTCAGAGCCGAAAAGGAAGGTAAGGTATACCTTATCCAGGTGTCTTACAGTGTGACGGACGAAAAAGCATATGAACGTGAATTCTCCGCTTTTAAGGGAATAGACAATTCCGTGAAAAAGATAATCATCACAAACGATGAAAACGATTATTCGACCAGCACAGTATACCATTACAAACTTAAGGATTTTCTCTTCATGGAAGAATTGTAGACAAAGATATGATCTGCCGTATCTTTAGCACGCAGATGATGAACTGCGTCTGGGGCTTCAAAATCTTAATGGACAGATGCCTTATAGGCTATACAGCCTTTTTTCGATAATTATATTTTACTGTTCATAATAACATTTCTAAACCGTTATCAGTGACGGCGACGGCGTAAGCGAATTATCAGCTGGAGTGGGAGATTGATAGTTAATGGTGAAAATGCTATTCTAAATTTTGATGTTTCGGCGGAGCGTCACGACTGTATAAGGAGGGAAAGAGCAGATATGAGTTTCAGGGATTCCAAAGTAGTTATTGTCGGGGCCGGTAATGTAGGCTCTACCACAGCCTATACCATCATCAATCAGGGGCTTTGCGAGGAGGTAGTCCTTATTGATGTGAATAAGGACAAGGCATACGGGGAAGCGCTTGATATGCAGCATTCCGTGTATTTCATGAACCGGAACATCAAGGTCAAGGCAGGAGACTATGCTGACTGCGCAGACGCAGATGTGGTTATCCTGACTGCCTCCGCTCCTATGCCAAAAGATTCAAATGACAGGCTGAAAATGCTTGAGCCGAGCCTGAGGGTAATAGGAAGCATAGTTGATTCCATAAAAGAAACAGGGTTTGACGGGATATACATTGTCGTGTCTAATCCAGTGGACATTATGACATATTATACTTGGAAAAAGTCCGGATTCCCGAAGGAGAGGGTAATAGGGAGCGGGACAACGCTTGACAGCGCCAGACTCTGCTGTGAGCTTGCCGAACTGTATGACCTTGACGCCAAGAGCGTTGAGGCATATGTGATGGGAGAACACGGAGACAGCGAGATCGTATCATGGAACTCAGCTACCATCGGCGGGAAGCAGGTCAGCGACGTCATGACAGATAATGCAGACAGAACGGGATCTGTCACAAAAGAAAGCCTGAGGAATAAGACCGTACTGGCAGGCTGGGAGATATTCAACCGCAAAGGAAATACCTGCTATGGCATAGCCGCCTCGGCAACGGCCATCGTAAAATCCATCCTTTTCAATGAAAACCGTATTTATCCTGTAACGGTTGATCTTAACGGACAATACGGCATAGACGGCGTATTCCTGTCGGTTCCGGCGATAATCGGAAAGAACGGGATCAAGGAAATAGTCGAGATCAAGCTGGATCCCGGGGAACTGAAATCCCTGCAGGATTCAGCCGGGGTATTGAAGCCGTTTTATGAAAAGATCACTATGTGATCTTCGAGTAATGCCACTTTTGCTGCACTTTTCAGTGTAAATCAGACCGGAATCCGTGTGACGACGGTCTTTTTTTTATTCTGATATATACTTAATTCATATATACAGGAGGGAGAGCATGGCTATGAAAACACTGATCATTTATTATTCTCTGGAAGGCAATACAGCATATGCTGCAGAAGAGGTATCAAATATAACAGGAGCGGACACCCTGCGCCTGGTACCCAAAAAAGCATACGCGGACAAAGGCTTTGCGAAGTTTTTCTGGGGTGGGAAGAGCGCCGTCATGGCGGAAAAGCCTGAACTGGAACCGTATGAGGTTAATCTTGACGGATATGACCGTCTGATCTTTGGATTTCCCGTATGGGCTTCAACATTTGCCCCGCCTTTAAGGACATTCATTACAGACAATATGGAATCCATTAAAGGGAAAACAATAGCGGCATTTGCCTGTCAGAGCGGCAACGGAGCGCAGAAAGCATTCGGGAAACTTAAAAAAATCCTTGAACTCGAAAGTCTGGAAGAAACCATGATCCTTATAGATCCTAAGGCAAAGCCATCCAAGGAAAATACGAAGATTATAGCGGATTTCTGCAGGAAGCTGTTATCCGCAGAGTAAAGCAGCTTAATTAAAATGTCTTCCTTCCGCAGAAATATGTCACCGGGACTTCGGTATCCTTCAGCTATTCAATGCGCCTCAGCGGTCAAAGCATCGTAATCGTTCAGGTTATAGCTTTCATTGTAAGGCACAGGCAGCTTTCCGTCGTTGATACAGCCGATGATCTCCTTCCGCCTCGGATCATCCTCTGACAGATCTATGCCGGTAACGCGCCAGTTATCATCCGTATCCGGAGACACGGGAGAATTCTCCGCAATATAATCTGCTATCATATCCCGGATAAATTCCGTAGATTCCCAGTCACTGCTGCCTTTGACTATATTCTCCGGCTTAAGGCAGGATGAATAGCGATAATTATTGACAGCAAGCTTCAGTACCTGGTCATCCTTCAGAGGCTGGCCCTTGAACATGACATTCTCTATCCGCTCACCCTTCGGTTTGGAAATATTGACCTCATAATCCACTCCGGCAAAAATGTCATGCAGATATCCCGGCTGATCCGGATCAAAAGAGATATTGATATCTCCCGGCTTCCACTGGTTGTAGGCATTTGCGGAGTATTCCATATACGCCTTTAATTCACTGCCTGTGATATCCAGCGTGCACAGGGTATTGTCAAATTTATAGAAGCTGAGGATATCATTGTAGTATATGTCTCCTTCCGGCAGATCGTCCGTGTCACCAAAGAGCGGACTTGCCGTTACGTCTGCTCCGGAGTTTTGAAGCTGTACCTTCAGGACCAGATCCATTAAAGCGGTGTCCTCATACCTTGCCGAAGGCAGTCCTTTGATCTCGTCTTCAGGCTGGAATTTCGCAGTCGACTTCCCTATGAACCTGCCGGGATCCCCGGATTCACTGTCGCTGTCTCCCTCTCCGTTTTCTTCATAGCTTTTTGCCTGCTCGTGGAGCTCCTTTACGATGGGTATTTCACGGATCTCCTCACTTGGCTCATAGTCTGCCATATCCACGATGGAGGTCGACATGTCCTTGATGTTCTTTTTTCGATCCAGTGTCACATCTATCCGCGCGATCTCCCGGCCGTTGTTCCGGACCGCGACTGCCGGCACCTCATTGACCTTTGTATTCACGGTGATATGCATATGGGCAAGCTGGAGAATATCCACCTCCGGATTTTCATCCACGATCTTCTCGCCGGAATCAGAACCTCCCTCTTCATCATATTCCGCATACTGGCCCATATGAGCGGAAACAAGGATGATATCGGCCTTATCACCGATCTCCTGTACAGCCCGCTTTACTGCTTCATCTGCAGGTTCAAAATCTACGTCGGAGATACCTTCCTTATCGCCGTCCCAGATCGGTACATCCGGTGTGCAGACGCCGATCACTGCCAGTTTTATCCCTCCGCGCTCAACCATGACCCAGCCGTCTCCGATGACGCAGTCGCCGTCCTTATTCCGGACGTTTGCGCCCAGTATCGGAAAGTCAGCCTGCTGCAGTATGGTTTTCATTGTTTCAATGCCCCAGTCGAATTCGTGATTCCCGAGGGTCATCGAATCATATTCCATGAAATTCATGGCCGTCATCACAGGATGCTCTTTATCCGGAGTTTTGTTCGCGATATCGTCCGTCAGGACATTTCCCTGGATCTCGTCTCCGCCATCCACGAGAAATACGGTTTCATTTTCATCCCGGACCTTACTGATGTATGTGTACAGCCTGGCCATACCGTCATTATCGGTCTCCGCATCTTTCCCATAGGAATATCCCCAGATATTGCCGTGAATATCCGAGGTCGCCAGGATGACCACATGCCTGTCTTTTTTTGCCGTAAAGAAACATACCGCCAGAACAGCGATCACTAACGAGATCAGGATTATTGAAATAACTTTACGTTTCGATATCTTCAATTCAATACATCCCTTTAATCTTCATAGATCACCGCTTCATAAGGAGAAAGGGTTCCGTTTTCCGCCTCTCCGTCAGAGCTTAGTATACATTTTGCATTCTTCACAAGACCTGCATCATAGGAGGCTTCTTTATCAGTGAAATTGATGAGGACCGTGGCCTTTTTATTTCCGTACTTACGGGTATACGCGAAAATGCTTTCATCCTCATGCATGAGCTCCTCATAGTCTCCGTCTGTCAGCTCACTGTGTTCTTTGCGGAGACTATACAGTTTTATATAATAATTAAGGATGGAATCCGGATCTTCCTTTTCAGCCTTTCGATTATAGACTTTATAATCCGGATAGACAGGAAGCCATGGCGTTCCCGTGGTAAATCCGGCATTATCAGAAGTATCCCACTGCACAGGTGTCCTGGCGCTGTCTCTTGAAAAGTTATGTACTCCTTCCATCGCCTCTTCTTCTGAATAGCCTTCTTCCAGTGCACCTTTATAATGGTTTTTGGTTGAAACATCATTGTAATCGTCGATCGAAGGCCAGTTCACGTTTACAAAACCAAGCTCCTCGCCCTCCATGATGAAGGGAGTTCCCTTCATCGTAAGAAGAAGCGTACACAGCGCTTTGGCCTTTGCATTCCGGTCACCGTCCCCGGGCAGGAAATGATCTATGGAGCGCGGCTGGTCATGATTTTCCAGGAACACCGGAAACCATCCTCCGCTCGCATCCGCGTAGGAAAGATTTTCCGTAAAAAATGATTTGAATTCATCAAGCTTCCATTCCCGCCGCTCACACCAGTTGTTCTCATCCGGAAGGTCTATATTTACAAGCCCGAATTCAAAGACCATATCAAAGACGCCTTCTTTGCCGATCCAGCCGGACAGGTCCTCCGGAGCTACTCCGTTTGCCTCTCCGACGGTGAAGATATCCGTCCCGTCCTGAACCTCGGATTTGAATTCGTGCAGATAGTCAAGTATCCCGTCGGTATTTGCGGTCATTGCGTGGATACTCACCATGCCGTCAGCCGCATCGGGCTCTCCATCCACAAATTTATCAGGTTTCTTTATATATGTGATGGCATCCATGCGAAAACCGCCCACGCCCTTATCAACCCAGAACTTTGCGACATCCCTCAACGCAGCCCTTACCTCGGGATTCGCCCAGTTCAGATCGGGCTGCTCGGGCAGGAAGGTATGAAGATAGTACTGCTGTCTGGTTTCGTCATATTCCCATGCGGAGCCCCCGAAAATGCTCCTCCAGTTGGTAGGCTCGCTCCCGTCAGGCTTCGGATCAGCCCAGATATACCAGTCGCTTTTGTCATTATCCTTCCCTGATCTGGATTCCCTGAACCATTCATTTTCATTGGAT
>CACZRA010000097.1 GCA_902783395.1 uncultured Lachnospiraceae bacterium | reverse complement strand
TTGCCCCATTGCCGAAGGCAATTTAATTGGCAAAACCCGTTACGTTCGCAGCCTGAAAGGCTGTGAACAGTAACAACTACTGTTCAGCGCCGAGCCACAACGATGCCATGTCCGGGCGGTGCGGCCAGTGATGATGTCCGTGCAGGATAAAAGAAGCATACCGCAGGACACAGCTTCCGAAATCAAAAGCAACCGATGCAATGATACAAAGCTGAACAAGATCAACATGGCGGAGTACCATATTGCAGACATCATGATGCAAAGGCGACGGATAGGGCAGGATAAAGACCATAAGTGCCCAAAATAAAACCAAGTCTCCGGGTGAAAGCTTCGTACCCTCACGGAAAAGCATCATCAGTACCGGTAAAAAAAAGCAGAGAGTGTAGTCAGTGCTTTTATTCTGCAGAAGTATGAGCGCGAGAGTGATGTCAAATGCTCCCTTCCACGGGCTGTCGGCAAAGAAAACATGCATGACAAAAGCAAACAGAAGCATAAACAGGGCCGAAGCGAGTATGATACGGACAAGACGCGAGATATCTCCCTGCGGGATGAACGGATATCTCCTGCAGAGGGATAATGCGTGCCTGACGATACCGTCCATGCCGTACCTGAAACAACTGTCCCCGTTATCTTCCCCGCTGAAGCAGATAAGAGCCCTGAAAAAACAGATAAGTCCCCTGAGCCCGCCGAAATGCCTCATAGGAATAAGAGAGAGCGCAAGAGCCACAGTGACCGTCTCCATGACGTACGCTGCAGTCACCCTGAAACGGTCCTTCATGAAAAACACCATAAGCCCGTATAAGGCAGGATAGAGCTTTATCGAGGCCGCTGCGGCAAGAGAAAGGAAAGACAGAGCCCGGATCAGCGGCTTATCAGAATCATGACCGAAAAGAAAGATCATGGTAAAAAGCATCGCAAACAGGATGATATTGCCTCTCTCAAGGGCGGTCAGGCTTCCGCAGGAGATCAGGGTGCATACAGACAGCAGCAAAGGATCAGCCGCACCGGAGCGGAAGCCGTATCCTATGATGCAAAAAAGCATGGCAGCATACCCGGCAGCAAGAAAAGTAAAAAGCAGCAGCGGTGCCTGATGACTCCTGAGGTCCAGCACGGTGCCCCTCATCCTTATGATGCCCTCATGGCTCTTCGGCAGAGCGGAAGTAAGTGAATCGGGAAGGATCCCTGCGAGACAATGCAGGATCTCCTCCGCGAACGGGGGATATGAGGTATGGTATGTCATATAACAGTCCCCGTCCGAAGCCTCAGCGAGGCTGTTGAAGAAATCCATGCCGGTATCGATCTCGTCCCTGTAAAAGAAGTACGGGACATAGCTGCCCCGTGAGATACAGACCGTGCCCGCAAGCATGACTGCGGAAAAAGCGGTCAAAAGAACGTACAACGTCACCACATTTTTCATCGCATATCGCCTCCAATCACTGCCACAAGTTTACACCTGTTTTGAAAAAATGGATCAACAAAGTAATCCACCATGTGGACACCGGGATGTGAGAAATGTGGATTGCGATCCCACGCTTTCAAACTTGTAAAATCAGGGAAAATAATGTAAAATCTAATGGAGACTATATGCATGTCTTCACGCGCACCGGACGCATGCAGCGCGGCTTTCCGCAGCAGAGGATACCAGCATAGGATACCGGTGCATAAAGGAGGTCCAGATCATGAATATAAAGAACAGAATAAAGGCATGGCTCCTGACAGCCTGCTCCATAGCGGTAGTTGCTTTGTCCGTGGGTTCTTATTGTACACCTGCATATGCCGCGGATGATCAGAATACCGATAAGAAGGATAAGAATGAGATTGACTATACTCTCGACAAGGAGGTCAAGGAATGGCTCGATGAGGGAAACAGCATCCCTGCAGAGGCAAAGTATAGTACTCTCTCTTCAACGAGTCATCTCTGGGCACTTGATGATACTGACATCAGCGACGGCAAGGTTGAGCTCATAGGCAATAACGAGTCAAGGATACTGGCGGGCGTTGCGCTCCGTGACTGGCTCAAGACCCAGTCCTTCTACGGAGAGAAGCTCGGCGAGCCGGATAATAAGATCAAGTTCAAAAGACCTAAGAAACCGAATGCGTTTTGACTGACGGCCCCGGGAACTCCCGGGGCTTTTCTTTTCTCGCATTTTGCAATTCATCGCATTGGCTATGCGCTGATTTGTAACTGTGAAATATCAGTGAACATATTGAAGAAATAAATTCGCGATGCTATCATTTCTTTCATGGACACGGAAAATAAAGAAAGCATATACGGAAAATACGCAGACATCCTTCCGCTTGTGATGGAGGACATAGTGGAGCCTATACGCCGCTTTAACGCGGAATCCGAGCGCGATACGGGCAATACGGTCTACGAGCATCTGCTCTACAGGGTAAAATCGGACTCTTCCATGCGGGAAAAATGCCGGGGCAAGGGCCTTCCGGAATCTCCGGAATCTGCGCTGAAAAAGATACATGACGCGATAGGCATACGCATAGTCACGGGCTACGTGGATGATATCTATGTGATCACCCGCTTTCTGAAATCCCTGCCTTCCTGCAAGGTGATCGAGGAAAAGGACTATATCAGGAATTCCAAGCCGAACGGCTACCGCTCCTATCACATGATACTTGAGTTCAGCGCTCCGTATGAGGACATCTCCGGCAACAACCCCGGACGCTACTACGCGGAGTTCCAGCTGCGTACCATAGCCATGGACTCATGGGCTTCTCTTGAGCATGAGCTCCAGTACAAGCAGAAGATAGGCAACGAAAAGATGATCGTAAGCGAGCTGAAGCGTGTCGCTGACGAGCTGGCTTCCTGCGATGTCTCGATGCAGACTATCAGGGATCTGATACGGCAGGGGTAAGAAGTCAGATAAAATGCCTGCAGCGCAGAGATCTGTGCCTTATCAGCCATGGAAAATATCATCAGAATAAGGAAAAGTCATGAAAATACTTCTTGCAGAAGACACAACAGAACTGAATAAAGCCGTGACGCAGGTCCTCAAGATGCAGGGCTACGAAGTAGACTCCGCATTTAACGGCCAGGAGGCCGTGGATCTCGCAGGCTCGGGCAGCTATGACTGCATGATATTCGACATCATGATGCCCGTAAAGGACGGTATCACTGCGCTAAAGGAGATCCGTGCCTCGGGTGACGTGACCCCCGTGATACTGCTCACCGCAAAGGCCGAGGTGGATGACAGGGTCGAGGGGCTCGACGCAGGGGCTGACGATTATCTCACCAAGCCCTTCGCCATGAAGGAGCTGCTGGCGAGAGTCCGCTCCCAGGAAAGACGCAAGGCCTCCTATACTCCGAATGACCTCACGCTGGGCTCAGTGAAGCTCTCCGTATCCGAGCAGGAGCTTTCCGCGAGAAATTCGATCCGTCTTTCAAACAAGGAAGTAAAGCTCATGGAATTCCTGATGCTCAATGCCGACAAGGAGCTTGCGACCGGAGCCATCTTCGCCCATGTGTGGCAGAAGGAGGAGGTCGAAGGCGATCCCGAGGACGCCGTGTGGATATATATCTCATACCTGAGACAGAAGCTCATGAGCATCAACGCCGACATAGGCATAGAGGGCATGAAGGGCGGCTCCTTCGTGCTGAAGGACTACAGCAAGGCAAAGAAGAAATAGTCACAAGCATCGTTATGGCTCGGCACTGAACAATAACAAGAAATAACAATATGGTAAAAAAGCTTCAGTACAGATTCATAGGGATCACTACACTTTCTATCACCGTCGTGATGATAGTCCTGCTTGTAGTGCTTAATTTCTACAACTACGGCGCCACCTACAGCGAAGCCTACCGCACTCTCCGCTTCATAGCCGACAACGGCGGAGACATCGGCAGCATAGATGAACAGGTGCGTATCCGGCGCAGCACCGCCGACGAGAAGGAAGAACCCTCTCCCGGAGAAACGCATCATTCCGGCTCCAGCTCGACGGAAAAGGGAGGCTTCATCGGCAGCACCACACTGCTAGATCTCACCGGAGAGAATCCATACATGATCCGGTATTATTCCGTGATCTTTGACAAGGACAAAAATGTGCTCGAGGTCAACACGGAGCATATCGCTTCCGTCAGTGAGACGGAGGCTGAGGAGCAGGCCCGGGAGCTGCTCACGCACACCATCCGCCACGGACACTTCAGCGACGGCACCCATGTATATACCTTTGTGAACAGGCGCACGGAGACCAAGGGACGGATCGTATGCGTCATGGATTCCACACGCGATGTGGCCGATGCCACCTCCATCATACGCCGCTCCTTCCTGCTGGGAGTCATGTGCCTTATCATATTTGCGGTCATCATCGTTTTCCTTTCAAGGAAGGCCATAGCCCCCGTCATGCGCAATATGGAAAATCAGAAAGCCTTCATTACGAATGCCGGCCACGAGCTCAAGACCCCTCTGGCGGTGATAAAGGCCGATACGGAGGTTCTCGAAATGTCCACCGGCGCCAATGAATGGACAAGGAGCATAAGCAATCAGGTAGACCGCCTGACAGTGCTCATAGGAAATCTCATAACTCTCGCGAAGATGGGCGAACTCGACAAGGAGGATCTGTCTGATATTGATTTTTCCGAATGCGTCAGGACCTCCGCGGACAACTACAAGGTCATTATTTCCAATCAGGACAAGGAACTGAAGACCGAGATAACGGATAAGGTTATGGTAAGAGGCACGCAGGACGGTCTCACGGAGATAGTGAACATCCTGCTTGACAATGCCCAGAAATACTGCGACGAGAAGGGTAAGATCGATGTGGGGCTGACGCACACACGCAGGAACAGCGGAGCGAAGCTCATCGTTACCAATGATTACAAGGACGGGAAGGACGTGGACTGTACCAGATTCTTTGACCGCTTCTACAGGGGCGATACCTCCCACAATACCGGCTCTGCCCAGACCTCCGGCTACGGCATAGGACTGTCCATGGCAGAGGGTTTCGTAGAGGAATTCGGCGGAAAGATAGCGGCCGACTACCGCGACGGCCGCATCTCATTTACTGTCATTTTCTGAGCAAGTTGGTATTCATACTTTCCCCCCGAGCATAATACTACGCACTTGGTATCCTTCCGTAGAGCCCGGCATATTTTTTCATTTTCTTCTTTAAGGCGCTGCTGAATGCCCCCTCCTTCATCCTCCACTGCCAGTTCCCTCCTATGGTCGAGGGCAGGTTCATCCTCGCTTCGTGCGGGAGCGACAGGATATCCTGCATGGGGATGATGGCGGTATCCGAGACCGAAGCATATGCCGCACGGATGAAATACCAGGGAATATCCTTTTCCTTTGCAAGCTTCGGGATGTTCAGATAATCCGCGGCAAAACGCCTGTCCCTCGCCACGATCTCATGATACCAGGAAAGCGTCGTATCGTTGTCATGCGTACCCGTGTATGCCACGGAATTCTTCCCATAGTTATGGGGAAGATAATCTGATTCCTCCCTCGGATCGAAAGCAAACTGAAGGATCTTCATGCCCGGATACCCTGTGCGCGCGACAAGCTTCAGCACGGAAGGCGTGAGGAAGCCCAGATCCTCCGCTATCACCTGTCTTTCTCCGAGCTTTTTCTTCATTGTCCTGAAGAAGTCATATCCCGGTCCCTTTACCCATTTGCCTTTTCTCGCATTCTCTGCCGGATACGGTATGCGGTAAAATGAATCAAAGCCTCTGAAATGATCTATGCGCACCACATCATACAGCCTGAAGCAGTTATCAAGCCTCTTCATCCACCAGTCGTATCCGCTCTTCTTATGCACATCCCACCTGTACAGCGGATTGCCCCAGAGCTGTCCGTCCGCGGCAAAAGCATCCGGAGGACATCCTGCCACCGCTATGGGATGCAGCTCCTCATCAAACTCAAAAAGCTCCGGATTTGCCCAGGCATCCGCGGAATCAAAAGCCACATAGATCGGTATGTCGCCGACTATCTCTATGCCCTTCTTATTGGCGTATTTCTTCAGCTCTCTCCATTCACGGAAAAACTCATACTGCAGGAATTCATAAAACTCGATATCCGCGGCATGCTTCTCGGCCGCCTTTTCCATGGCCTCCTTCTCGCGGAATCTCAGAGGATCCTCCCAGGTCTCCCAGCTCTTTCCGCCGTGCGCATCCTTCAACGCCATAAAGAGCGCATAATCAGGAAGCCAGAAGGCATTTGCCTTTACGAACTTCTTAAAGTCCTTGTCCGCAGCTATCTTTGATCTCCTGTAGGCCTTGCGCAGGAGCTTGAATCTGGAATAATAGATCTTTGCGTAATCCACGCTTACGGGATCGTCTCCCCAGTCGTAAGCTTCGCATTCCTTCCTTGTGAGCCACTTCTTTTCTACAAGCGTTTCGGGATCAATGAAATAGGGATTGCCCGCAAAGGTGGAAAACGACTGGTAAGGTGAATCCCCGTAGCTCGTGGGGCCCAGCGGAAGCAGCTGCCACAGGCTCTGTCCCGCCTCCTTCAGGTCATCCGCAAATCTGTATGCCTCCTTTGAAAAACAGCCTATACCGTATTTCCCGGGCAAAGAAGTTATCGCCATCAATACTCCGCTTCTTCTCATATTCTCTCCTTCTCCTTTGTCAGATGCTTTAGCGCCCTGTCTGCCTGTCTTCCCCGTTCCCCCTTCAGAATCAGACAGGATCTGAAACCTCAGCTTATTTTATTTCCTCTCAATCATTATATGATTAACTCGCCAAAATTCCAATTTTTATTTATCCCGTTCTTTGCACGGTTACAATTCAGCGCATAGCCAATGCGCTGAATTGTAACTTTGCGCGCTCCTTCGATTTAGGGTATCATACTGAAGGGAGCATTTTCCCGTTATCAAAGACTTACGGAATCAAAGAAAGGCAGGATCATGGATACATTTAGCAGCTTACAGGAGAATGAACATGTGCTCCGGATGCAGCAGAAGGAAAGCGTCAATGAGTTTCTCGAGGAGACAAAAAATGATTCTCTTTTTCAGGCTGACAGATACTTAAACCGTACCGACCTTGTCAATAAAGTGGATGACACATTTGTCCGCGGCTCGGAAAAGCAGGACAGCGCCAGGCTCGGAAAAAAAGTCTTCAAGGCCTCCACACCTGCCGAGGAGCGGAGAAACAAGATGATAGACAAGGCAAAAAGCCTTACCTCAAAGGCTACTGCCTATACGCTGGAGACCCGTGACACCGTAAGTCATGTATTGAACACCACGGAGCAGGTGCAGAACAAAACGGAGCGGTGGTATCACGAGGATATGATGCGCTACAGGGTGCAGTCCTTCCATTTCACTCCCCAGATGATGTCAAGCGCAAATATCCGCAAGAATCTCGCAGAGTATCTGACTCTTATCAAGAACTATGAAAAGCTCGTAGAGAACGGTGATCCCCAGATCGAGATCATGGAGCTTTTCTCAAAGAGAGTGCGTGCTTATCTCGAATCAAACCGCGTAAAAATGGACGGATCCATCCTGAAAAAATTCGAAGAACCTGCTTCCATGACTGAGGAGGAGCTGAACCGCTATCTTGAGCTTACGGAAGAGGCAGATACCCGGGCCTATATGCCGGCGGACGGCAGCGAAGAAGAGATCGCGCTTAAGCTCAAAGAGCTTGAAAAGGATTATGCCGACGCAAGCTCCACCCTGAAGGACAGACTTGAGTATTACGGCCAGTTCAGCGGGATGAGGATGGATGACGAGCCCCTTGAAAAGGACGAGGCCGAAAGGATCCACAGGTCCAAGTGTCACGTTATGGTCCTGAGAGGCCAGATCCTTCTTGAAAAGCAGAAGGCGAAGATACTGGAGCTCAGGAAAAACAACCTGGACACAAAGGAGGCGGAGCTTCAGGCAAAGGAAACCTATGATGATCTTCAGAGGGTCCTTGACAGGGACATGAGGCTTTCGGTGGGCTCTCTTACAGTGCGTGAAATGGGACATCCTTCCGTATACAAGGTAACTAAGGAGGAAGCAAAGAACACCCTCTCCGATGAGAAAAATATGATCTTCAAGAACAGGACTCTTGAGCTTGCGCGCTTGCTCGAGGCCTCATCCGGAGATCTTGAGGGACAGGAAAAGGAAGCGGTCACGAAAGCTGTGAGAGCGGTCAATTCCTACGCTGCCTCCTCGCATTATGTGGAGGGATATGAGGCGGAGAAGAAGCTTCTGATGTCAGCTCTTGCAGCCCTGCAGCATGTCAGGGGAACTGTCGGGAATGAAAATGTGCTCAAGGCGGAAAAGGATATCACGGATCACATAAAGAAGCTTACAATGGGTTCCGAAACCATACCTGACTGGGATGACATCCCGCCGAAAATGCGCGACGATCACGCCGTGCGTAACACAAAGGTTGAGGAGACCACCTCAAAATTTGCCGGCGGTACAAGGAACGCGGTCTTCATTAACGATGTCACAAGGAACTGGCAGGATGTGCGTAATGAGCCTGTATTCTGTCATGAGCCTACCGTAAACGATCTCCGTCAGGGAAAGGTTTCCAACTGTTATATGATAGCATCGACCACCGGACTTGTCGGACTTGATCCTTCCATACTTAAAAACGCGATAAAGGACAACGGCGACGGTACCGCGACGGTCAGGCTCTTTAAGAAGGGATCGGCGGATCATCCCGCGCTTCCCGTGTATATCCGTGTGACGAAGGAGGTCCCGAAGCTTGTCACAGGCGGGGATATACTGTCATCCGGAGCGCTGTGGATGCAGCTTATCGAGAAGGCAGCTGCCTTCATGGGAAAGGACGGTGAACAGGGCTACAATACGCTCTGGTACGGTGAGGGCGGCAACTGGCTCTTCAAGCTTACGGGTCAGGAGAGGAGCGAGATCATTTCCGAGGGAGAATTTACAAATGAGCACCTGCAAAGGAAAGACCGTAAGACCCTCTTTGACAGTATCATGGAAGCTCAGGAGAATAAGGAGGTATTTAACTGCGCAACCGGCGAGGATGCGGAGGAATCCCTTAACACAGGGCACGCGTACACTGTCCTCGGCGGAAAGGTGGAGAACGGGGTAAAATATGTGATCTTAAGAAATCCCTACGCCAACATGTCGCTCCGCTATAACGAAGAGGGACGATCCTACATGAAGCACGGAAGGACACTGAGTTTCCTCTCTTCCAGCGTTGGTGAGACCTGCGGGCAGTTCGCCATCACCTATGAGGATTTCATCGCCAATATGAAATCGGTCACAAAAACGAAAATGACCGATGTATTCAGTGAAGACAAGCTGGCAAAGCTGTTTACTGAGGAGGATGATAAATCGGCAGGCAACCTGCTTTCGAAATACCGGAAGATGATAAAGGCGGAACAGAAGGAGGATGACAGGAAAGTTGCTGAGAAGGCCGCCGAATGGGAGGCCGATGAGGATCTTCTTTTCGCCAAAGAGGATGATACTGCAGTGCAGGTTAAGGAACAGAATAAAGAAAATAAAAAAACGGAGATCGATGGTTTTGAAGAGATTGATGACATGGAAG
>CACZRA010000096.1 GCA_902783395.1 uncultured Lachnospiraceae bacterium | reverse complement strand
GTAATGATGTTTTCCACCACGACAGGTGAAGGAACTTCACAGACTATCGAAGCTCTTGATCTTGGTGCTGTGGATTTTATCAAAAAACCGGATAAGTACAGAGAGACTTCAGGCGAGGATTTCGCCCAGCGTTTCTTAAGTATCTTAGAGGTAGTGGCACAGGCTGGACCACATCATTTCGCCGGAACCGTTCAAAGGACTTCGGTAACGGTTCCGAAGAAGACCGCCTCAGTCACATTAAGACCATCAGTAAGGATCAGCGGTGAGAAGATAGTAGCTGTAGCGAGTTCCACGGGAGGTCCTAAGGCATTACATTCCGTTATTCCTCGTTTACCCGCAAACCTCAACGCTCCGGTTATCCTGGTACAGCATATGCCGCCCGGATTTACCAAATCCCTTGCAGAAAGACTTGATTCCCTCGGGGATATATCCGTAAAGGAAGCTGAAGAGGGAGATCTTCTTGAAAAGGGGAAGGTTTATATAGCACCGGGAGGCAGGCACATGAAGGTCTCCAAATCCGCAGGGGCTAATGTCAGGATATATTTCAGTGACGAGCCTCACAGAGAAGGCGTGAAGCCGTGTGCCAATTATATGTATGAATCCCTGCTGGATACGGATTATGCCGAAGTATGCTGTGTGGTGCTTACCGGAATGGGTATGGACGGTACGGAGGGCATAAAAAACCTCGAGAAGGGCAAGAAGGTGCATATCATATCTCAGGACGAGCCTACATGTGCCGTATACGGTATGCCAAAAGCTATCGCACAGACAGGTCTTGTGAATGAGGTGCTTCCGCTTGAGAAGATAGCAGATGCCATCACAAAAGAAATAGGTACCAAATAGGCAAGGCGCCTTTGGCGCCTCACAAACATTGGAGGGTTTCAAATGGATGTAAGTCAGTATCTGGGTATTTTCCTGGATGAAGCCAGGGAGCATATTCAAGTCTTGTCCGATCAGATGATGACATTGGAACAGGAGCCGGAGAATCAGGATGCTATCAATGAGATCTTCAGGGCGGCGCATTCCTTAAAGGGAATGGCCGGTACTATGGGATACAAGAGACTGCAGCACCTGACGCATGATATGGAAGACTGTTTCTCCGATGTCAGAGCAGGTTCCATGACTGTCACCGGTGAACTCATGGATGTCCTGTTTCAGGCTCTTGATGCCATAGAGGGCTATGTGAATTCCATACAGGAATCAACCGACGAAGGCGATAATGACAACGAAAACATCATAAATGAAATAAACCGTATCAGGAATGCCGCTACCGGAAAGGGTGAGGCTCCTGCTCCTGAAAAGCAGGAAAAGAAAGCCAAGCCTGCCCCTGCAGCTCCTGCAGCTCCTGCGGGCAACGGTGCTTCCGATGAAAAGGCACTTTACAGAGGGATGAAGCTTGATGATTCCGCCAAGGATGTGATGAAGGACGCTGTTGCAGGCGGAAAGCACGCCCTCGGTTTCACGGTATATATCGAAGAGTCCTGCCTGCTCAAGGCCGCAAGAGCTTTTCTTGTAATAAAAGCCCTTGAGGATATGGGTGATATTGTAGCAACTGACCCCTCCACGCAGGATATCGAAGACGAAAAATTTGAATTTAATTTCAGCCTGTTCACGATATGCGATGAGGAGCTCGAAAAGGCAAAGGAAGCCATGCTTGCCGTATCCGAGATCGCAGAGGTTGTCGGAGAGGAGTATACGGAAGCCGCTATAGATACGATCGGGGCAGGCGGTGCTCCCAAGGGCGAGGAGGCCCAGCCGGAAGCTGCTGCAGAACCCGAGCAGCCCAAGGAAGAAGCTGAAGCTCCTGCAGCAAAGGAGGAGGCAGCTCCCGCAGTCAAGAAGGAGAGCGCCCCGGCAAAGCAGAGTCAGGCAGCGAAGACGCCTGCAGCAAAAAAGCCTGTTATCTCAAAGACTATCCGTGTGGATATAGAAAAGCTGGATTCACTGATGAATCTTGTATCCGAGCTTATCATTGCAAAGAATACGATAGTTTCCGCGGCGGACAGCAGCGATACTTCCAACCAGGCGCTTAATGAACAGGTAGAATATCTGGAGAGCGTTACGACCAATCTTCATGAAGCGGTCATGAAGGTCAGAATGGTGCCCATCGAGAGTGCAGTGCAGAAATTCCCTCGTATGGTACGTGATCTGGAGAAGAAGCTCGATAAGAAAATGCAGCTTACCATCACCGGTGAAGAGACAGAGCTTGACAGGACCGTTGTGGATGAGATCGGCGATCCTCTTATGCACCTTATCAGGAACAGTGCAGACCACGGTCTTGAGCATCCTGATGAGAGAGCGGCAAGCGGAAAGCCGGAAATGGGAACCATCTTCCTCAACGCTTTCCAGGACGGCAACTCTGTTGTTATCGAGGTAGGCGATGACGGTAAGGGAATTGATGTAGAGGCAGTCAGGACAAAGATTGTAGAGCGCGGACTTGCGTCTGAGGAAACGGCTTCCCAGTTTACGGATAAGGAAGTGATCGATTACCTCTTCGACCCCGGTTTTTCCATGGCGAAGAAGGTTACCGATATCTCCGGAAGAGGCGTGGGACTCGATGTTGTAAAGAGCAATATCGAATCACTCGGAGGCGATGTTTCCGTAAAGACCAAGCTTGGCGAAGGCAGCACCTGGATCATCAGGCTTCCGCTGACACTTGCCATCATACAGGCACTCATGGTCATCATCGGAGATGAGAAATATGCGATTTCTCTCGATTCCATCACCACCATCGAGAATATTCCTTCCTCTGACCTCAAGCTTGTACAGGGTAAGGAAGTGATACAGCTTCGCGGCACCGTTATCCCTATCGTCAGGCTTTCAGAGCTTCTGGGCTTTGAAAACACAAAGCAGAGCGATGATATGATCGTAGTAATCGCCAAGAAGGGCGATTCGCAGGCCGGTCTTGTGGTTGATGAGCTTATCGGCCAGCAGGAGATAGTCATTAAGTCTCTTGGCAAGTATATCAACAACGACAGGATAATAAGCGGCGCAACGATACTCGGAGACGGTGAAGTTGCCCTTATCATAGATGCCAATGCATTGATCTGAGCCTGAAGGCTCCGGACAGATACATCTGACTTGTAAATGATGATCATGGAGGGATACACATGGATGAATTAGAAAAGTATGAAGAGGATAAATACACCCAGTATATAGTGTTGAATCTCGGCATAGAGCATTACGGGATAGATATCAATTAGATCGATAACATTGTAAGGGTT
>CACZRA010000095.1 GCA_902783395.1 uncultured Lachnospiraceae bacterium | reverse complement strand
CATACATTGCTTTGTCCGCTCTCCTGAACACATTGTCTATGTTCATATCTATATCGGGATTGAAAAGAGCCATGCCTGCCGCCGCTGATATACGCTCCCACACAGGCAGCTCCTCTTCTGCGGATTCCCCGGTTATCCTGTCCCGAAATTCCATGAACCTTTCTTCATGATTATCATAATCCTCATTCTCCAGTATGACAACGAACTCGTCTCCGCCTATCCTGAACACGGGGGAATGGGAGAATGTCGTGCAGACGATCCCACAGAGCTGCTTTATGGCAATATTCCCCTTATCATGGCCATAGGTGTCATTTATCCTTTTCAGGAAGTTGAGATCGATCATTATTATGCCGAATTCCTTAAAGCCGTCTGCTATCTTGTAGTCTATATCCTTGCACATTTCATCATAGGCAAGCTTATTCCTTACGCCGGTAAGGGCATCCCTCGTTGCCATGGAAGAAGCGACTGCAGCCTCATGCTGGGCCTCGTTCAAGGCTTTGTGCGTATCCAGAAGCTCCCTCACGTGCTTATCTATGCTTTCTATCATATCTGCAGTCTGGACAGCCAGCTGTTCAAGCTCAGTATTGCCCTTTACATGCTCTCTTATAGTATCTGCCATCCTTGGGTTCTGTGTGTCGGAGAACTCCCTGACGCATTCCGTGAGGCCTAAGATCTTTTCAAGGTGTATTTTGTAAATAAGCAGCAGAAGCAGTACTATACAGATTATCATGACAAACAGTATCTTTAACATGAGCTCTATGGTATTCCTGAGTATGTTCCCGTTCACCAGATCAAACTGTATATCCACATTTATCAGGCCTGTCTTCTGTCCGTTGATCACCAGCGGGTCGTAATAAGTATACACATGCCCCCATTCATTATTTACCATCTGAAATTCACCCTGTTCGCCCGTGGCCCAGGTTTCCCACTCTGTAGCAAATTTTTCGGGAGCGTTCAGGATGTTGTCCCCAAGCATCATGTGCTCAGGATCGTCTTCCCTTGGAGAGCGTTCCACATCACAGACATACAACACATAATGGGTGGCTTCATCCGGTACCGTAAAATATACATACATAAGATTCATGCTCTTTCTGATATCCTCAAGGACTCCGAGCCAGTACTCATGCTTATACTCATAGTAATCAAGCTGAAGCTCGTAGGGCAGCTCGGATATCTGTATGTCCTTCCCGAGCACCTGTCCCGGATATCGGGCTTCAAATCCTGAAAGGAACTCATAGTAGTCATCCTGATACCCGACATTGTCCACGTCTATCTTCATGTCCTGACAATGCTTTTTGTAAAAATCAACATATCCTGCAAAGTCGTCCGGGTCTTCCATGATAAGGCTTTCGATCACCCCCGCGACGTTCCTCGTCATATCAAGCTTTTCGCTCTTATATACAGAAGCCTCGTTCAGATACGTTATGATCCCGAAGGTTACTGTCAGCACAAGACCGAATATGAAAAAAATGATCCCAAACAGATATAGTAAAGTACCTTTCCTGTTTTTCTTATCATCCATTATCCAATCCTCTTTCTGTATCAATAATTTTTTTTCGGGCTAAACCCGTTTTTTGTTCAGATGCAGGTCCGGTTTCCATCAGGGTATAAAAAAGAAATAGTCAAATGAAACAAAAGTAATAACTCTTCCCTGTTTTTAACTGCAGTAATAGCCTGTAAAGATCCGATGTTCCCTACTGTTACTTTACTACGATATAAATTTTACTGTTGCTTTACCGCACTGTCAATTCATTTCCCATTGTGCATTAGGTTAAAAGAAAGAGAGGTATTGATCATGTGGAACCCAGAGTTTTCTATAGGTTTGATCAATGGATGGATATTTTTGATACTATTTACAGGTATTTACAAGTACAGTAGAAATCCACAACAGATATTTGCGGTATTCATGTGGATCGGACGAATTTTCTACCGAAGTATCGCCTGTATCCTCTTTATACTTTTCAGCACCTTTGATACAATGATACAGATCGGAATGTATCATGACATGGATTTGAAGTGCTTGCGCTTCATATAAGGAATTTAAGCAACTCTCAGGTGCAGATAATGTTAACCAGATTAAAAGCAAACAGAAAAAAAGTGTTTATCCTGACCGGCTGCCTGCTGACAGCCATAGTTGCTGTTGCAGTCGGCATGATCGTATATCATAATTCCGATAAGGCCAAGGTCAGAAAATACCTGGATATGGGTGACCCGATATGCAAAATCGTTGCCAGATGTAAGCGGCGTCACGTATAATCATACAAAGGCAAGGAACAAGCCACTGAAAAAAACACACAGGAGGATAAGACAATGGCTGACAACAAGAATATGGCACTTAATGACGATATGATGGCAACGGCTACGGGCGGAGCAGGAACCGCCGACAGTGAGCCCAAGTTCAAGGTTGGGGATTACGTTCATTATGAACTGACAAATCCTCAGACCGGAGAAACAATGGCAGTTAACGGCACGATCACCGCAATGGAATTCTTAAATGAAATCAATATGTGGAGATATACTGTGAAGATGGATCCCAATCCATATAACTGCACTGAAGTACAGGCCCGTGAAGACAGACTTACATATGCATAATCTGATATAGGATAAGACAATGGCTGACAACAAGAATATGGCACTTGATGACGATAAGATGGCAAAGGCAACCGGAGGCACCGGTAATGCACCATTTCCGGCTAAATATGCTGTAGATGACAGAGTAAGATGTCCTCAGAGACCGGAGTTTGGAGTAGGAACAGTAGTAAAAGTCTATTACGATGAAGAAACCATGAGCTGGTACTATGATGTACAGTT
>CACZRA010000094.1 GCA_902783395.1 uncultured Lachnospiraceae bacterium | reverse complement strand
GAGGACGTGATAGAGATAGAGTACAATAAAGGTACCGACAGTGATCTGGATGTACAGAAGCAATGGAAGGCCTCGCTCACGCTCAAGGACCTTATGCGCCATGAGGGGGGATTTCCTGCCGATCCGCATTATTATGACCCTACCTTTGATATGGTTAAGCTGGAATCCTCTCCCGACTCCGTAAATGTCCTGTTTGCGGGGAACAATGCCGATGAGGAGACCAGGGAAGCCACTATAGAGCAGATATGCAGGACACCGCTGCTTTATGAGCCGGGGACAAAGACTTTGTATTCCGATGTTGACTATATGATACTCGGAGAAGTTGTCGAGCAGGTGACGGGATGTGATCTTGACACATATCTTAAGGAGACCTTCTGCAGACCCTTAGGACTTACGCATATAACTTATGAGCCGCTTGAGCACGGTTTTTCACCCGATGACTGCGCGGCGACCGAGCTTAACGGAAATACAAGAGACGGAGCTGTCCTGTTTGACGGAATAAGGACATATACGCTGCAGGGAGAGGTACATGACGAAAAAGCCTATGACTGCATGGGCGGTGTCTCGGGGCATGCCGGACTTTTCGGTAATGCGGAGGATGTGGCAAGACTTGCCGATGTCATGCTCACGGGCAGGTACGGTGACACGGAGTTTTTCTCTCAGGATGTGATCGATATGTTCACGGCACCGAAATCAGCGGACGAAAAAAAATGGGGCCTGGGCTGGTGGAGACAGGGAGAAAGGCAGCGGGCAAAGTATTTCGGGAGCAGGGCAGGGGAAAACACCTTCGGTCATCAGGGCTGGACGGGGACTCTCATCATGATAGATCCCGAAAAGAAGATCGTGATCGCATATTTTACCAATAAGATCAACACACCCCTCGTAAATAAGGACGAAGATCCGAATAAATTCAAGGGGAGTCAGTACAGATCGGCATCTTTAGGCTTTGTTCCGGAAATAGTCTATACCGGGCTTGATAAGGATGTGGATGTCACAGAACTGCTGGAGGAGGGAAACTGGCTTGAGTGAAGGATTTCAGGAAGTACCGGTTCAAAAGGGATATCTTTATGAGGATTTCAGACTGTTCCACAATACCGACGCACTTGGGACGGAAAATGTAGGAGTCCATTTCCATACCTTTTACAAGGTTACGTTTGTAAAGTACGGAGCCGGAAGCTATATGATAGACGGAAAGCTGTATGATATCAGACCATGTGATATTATACTGGTCGGCATAAACGTACCGCATCAGCCGTCGTTTAAAACAGGTGAGCTTTACGACAGATATACACTCTACATTTCATCGAGGATGATAGACAAATTCGATATTCCCGAATGTCATATATATGAGCTGTTCTCCTCGGAGAGCGGAAATGTGATAAGGCCCGATGAGAATAAATCGGAAAGATTCGTAAACATGATGGAGAGGATAGATACCGAAACGAGATCATCCTCCTATGCCGCTCCGCTGGCCGCAAGGCTTGGCGTACTGAAGTTTCTTGTTGAGGCCGGAAGATGCAGGGAGGAGTCATCCCTTACCGTGCCGCTCCGTCTTCCTGAGGATGACAAGATGCTGGGGATCCTCCGCTATATCAATGAGAATATAACCGAAAACATGTCGATACAGGATATTGCCGCGCATTTTTACGTCAGCAAGTACCACATGATGAGATCGTTCAAGGATGCCTTCGGGTGTCCGATGCATGAATACATAGTAAACCGCAGGCTCACGAAGGCACATGAGATGATACTGCAGGGGGTTGCTCCCGCTGACGCCTGTTATGAATGCGGGTACGGCAGCTATTCGGCATTTGCAAGGGCTTACCACGACAAATACGGTCTCTCGCCCAGAAAGACAGTAAAAGAAAGCGCGGAGTACGGCGCGCTTTCTGATTACCTTCCCGAGTAACGGCATATACAGCCGGCCTGCTTACTTTGATCTTTTGATCCTGTTAAGCACCTCTTTATGGTCTATCTCTGTTTTTGAAACGGTATCAAAATATCTGTTATCCTTTTGCGATGAAAGGTCAGCCTTGATGTTCAGATCACTGAGTCCCGTCGCTATTTCAGATACATTCTTTGCGCACAGCGCCTTCGAAAGATCGGAAAGCTCTTTATTTGTGCCGCCGCTTACCTGCTCCAAAGCATCATCCGAAAGCTTATCCGCTTTTATCCCGGTCATCTCATCTTCCTCCTTAAGTCTGTCCCATTCTCTGTATGAAGGCATTTTCTGAGCCTCTCTTATTATTTATACGATCAACTTTAATTTTTGGCAAATCCGTGTAAATCGTGCCATATTCCGTGCGAAAGTGCCGCATGGCTTCTCCGGATG
The DNA here is from genome assembly GCA_902783395.1 of uncultured Lachnospiraceae bacterium. GTDB lineage: Bacteria > Bacillota > Clostridia > Lachnospirales > Lachnospiraceae > NK4A144. The sequence continues at coordinate 6,259 of CACZRA010000094.1, read as the reverse complement.
CTATTTTTCTTGAGGAAACACTGAATAATCAACGCTTCTCTAAATAAAAGCGGTATCATCCGGGAAGGGAAAAAAGCTGAAATGGAGCCTGTCATAAAGATCAGGGATCTTACAAAGGAATTTAAGGTGCTGAACCACAGGGAAGGCCTGAAAGGCAGTATGATGGATCTCTTTTCCAGGGACTATAAGACCGTCCGTGCGGTGGATCATATCAGTATGGACGTGGAAGAAGGGGAGATAGTAGGGTATCTGGGACCCAACGGAGCCGGCAAATCAACGACCATAAAAATGATGACGGGAGTGCTGCAGCCTTCATCGGGAGAGATCCTTGTAGGGGGCACCATACCCTACAAAAACCGCTCCAGGAACGCGCAGGGCATAGGGGTTGTCTTCGGACAGAGATCACAGCTGTGGTGGGCGCTGCCGCTTATAGAATCCTTCAGGCTTCTTAAGGATATCTACCAGATCCCGGATGAAAAATACAATGAAATGCTGGAGCTTTATCAGTCGCTTGTGAATATCAAGCCCCTTTTGCATAAGCCGGTCCGGCAGATGTCTCTCGGCCAGAGGACATTGAGCGATATACTGGCGGCCTTCCTTCATGACCCGAAGATCGTATATCTGGACGAGCCTACCATCGGACTTGATGTTTCGATGAAGTCAAAGATCCGGACGCTCATCCAGGCACTGAATGAAAAGAAGCACACCACCGTTATCCTTACGACCCACGATATGGGGGATGTGGATGCGCTTTGCCGCAGGATCGTCATCATCGACCACGGCAAGCTGCTTTACGATGATGATATATCAAACCTTAAGACCCTTTTCGGCTCCTACCGGACGCTTAAGATACGCACAGGCGGAGACCTTGCGTCAAAGGCGCGGGAAATAGAAAAGATGTTTCCCGAGTTTGCGGTCAAAGACGATGAGGAGTGGATATCGGTCCTCGTGGATGAAGAGAGGGCAAAGGTTATGAAAGTGCTGCATGAGCTCGAAGAAACAATGACTATCAAAGATATGCAGCTTGAGGAGATCGCTACCGAGGACGTCATACGTAAGATATATGAAAGAAAATAACGGGGGAAATCATTGAAGACGCTCAATCTGAAAAAATATCTCACGCTTACCCGTATGGGGATAATAGAATCCCTTCAGTTCCGCATAGGCACTTTCGTGATGATCATAGGCAATCTTCTGTATCTTACCCTGGTCTATTTCCTGTGGAAGGCGATCTTTGCTTCTTCCGGCACTGACAGGGTAAACGGGATGACCTTTTATGACACTCTGGTCTATCTGGTGCTTGCGACGGCCCTGTACGGCTTCATGGAGATGTATACGGTATGGGAGATAGGGCGCAATATCCAGTCGGGAAAGATCGTGCTCGATCTGCTCAAACCTATAAAATACAAGAGTTATCTTTTCTGGTCATATTCGGGAGAGCTTCTGCGTAATTTTATCTGCGTCTTCCTGCCGACATTCCTTGTGGTCTGCATAGTAACGCACGGCGCAGTACCGCTGGGAATCAACCTGTTATTTTTCATCGTATCGGTGATAATGGGCGTTATCATAAGTTATAATATCGACTACATTGTCGGCACGATCTGCCTTTTTACGGAATCTATCTGGGGGATAAACATCATGAGGCAGGTGATCGTACTGCTGCTTTCGGGAGCCACGATCCCCATCGCGTTCTTCCCTGAACCCTTTAAGAGCGCGGTCTTTTTCCTTCCTTTCCAGGCAGTATATAATACCCCGCTCATGATACTGCTGGACCCCGCTCCTTCCCTGCAGACTACGGGAAGGATGCTTGCGCTGCAGCTTATATGGTGCTTAGTCATGACGGTTGTGAGCAATCTGTTCTGGAGGGTGTCCCTCCGCCAGATAACGGTGAACGGGGGTTAGGCATGGAAAGAAAAACAATCGCTTTTTATTGGAAGATATACCGCAGGATAATGATACAGGACATTAAGAGCAAGATGAGCTACAGAGCGGATTTCATCATATCCACTTTTGGAATGGTAGCTACTAATATAGCGGGCTTCATAAGCTTCTGGATCTTATTCCAGAATTTTCCCTCGGTCAACGGCTGGGGTTATTATGAAATGCTGTTTTTATACGGTTTTTCGCTTATATCCATTACTCCGGTACAGTGTCTTTTCGATAATAACTGGAGTCTCCGGATAAATGTTTATTCGGGGGATTTTATCAAGTACTGCTTCCGACCGATCAATCTGTTCTTTTACTATCAGTCCGAGATATTTGATGTCAAAGGGCTTGGACAGCTTTTTTTCGGGATCGGTACGTTGATATATGCATGGTATAAGCTTTCCCTCCCGGTCACGCTGCTTGCGGTCTGCAAAACCGTGGTCTTTCTGACCACGGCCTCCCTCATCATGATATCTATGCAGAACGCGGCAGCGGCGACCTGTTTCTGGATACAGAACTCCTTCTTCGTGCTGGATCTGGCGTTCCGCTTTAAGGATTACGCAAAATATCCGATGACGATCTTTTCGCCGGTATTCAGGTTCATATTCACGTTCCTGATACCCATAGCGTTCATAGCCTATTATCCCAGCCTTGTGATCCTGCGTCCCGGTGAAGTGCCGCTCCTTTCCTGGCTTTCCCCGTTTATCGGCTGCCTGTTCTTCTGGCTCAGCTATAAGCTTTGGATGTTCGGAGCCATGAATTACAGCGGGACGGGCTCTTGACAGATCGGATCATTTTTTTCCGTACTGTTCCAGATGCTTTTTGATAGCGTCAAATGTAGTATCGCTGATATAATGCTCGACACGGCATGCGTCTTCGATGGCGGTTTTCTCATCCACGCCGAGATTGATAAACATAGTGGAAAGCACCGTATGCCGCTCATAGATCCTTTTTCCGAGTATTTTTCCCGCTTCCGTGAGCTTTACAAAGCCGTCGCTGTCCTTCTTTACAAGACCCTCATCTCTTAGAAGTCCTAAAGCCCGGCTTACGGAGGGTTTTGAATACCCCATGTGCTCAGCGATATCTATACCGCGGACCGCGCTCGACTTCTGTGAGAGGACATATATTGTTTCAAGGTACATTTCACCTGATTCCTGTAAAGCCATATCAGAGGGGCTCCTTTCTGTTTCTCTGTCCGCAGACAATTATCGCAGACTTTATACCTGTCTTCAAGAGGAGAGACTAATCCGGATCGAAACTCTCCGGGTACCGGTCCGGCCGGCTTTTTTTATAATTCTCCAGTCTCTCGGACAATATCTTTGCGCGCTCCTCCATATCGTCAATATCCTGGACGGTCTGAAGATAATCAATATAATCATCGATATCGATGGTCAGGCCGCTCGTATCGCATAAAAACATGATGAAATCCGCGAATATGTCAAGCACCTGATAAAGTGTCCCGAAATAATAACGGATATTGATGATCTCATCATCCGCAGCGGCAGGATTTACCGGCAGGCGGTAGCTTAAAAAGATCTGGTGCAGTCTCGGATAATAAGCAAACGTCCCGAAGGCCGGGAAATCCCCTACAGCGATGATATGATTCAGCTCGTTCAGTGCTATGCTGATCCGGCCGGCCTCCTCGTCCTTTATATCCTTTGCCAGCGTCACAAGAAAATGGATGACGGGATACGGAGCATTCTCGTTCATGCCGGCTTCAAAAACCACGTCTATGACGGCATCTGTACCGGTCACTCCGAGGTCATCGGCAATAGAGCGCAGTACACCGTTTTTCTCATTCTCCTCACAGCCGTCAAACAGCTCCTCCATCATTTCATATATGCTTTTTTTTATCTTCTCAAGTCCGTCCATTATTTCCCCTTTCTCACCCTGTGATCGAATGCCGAAGAACCGCTCTCCAGTCCGACCCGGAGTTGAAACCCGCATGTTTCAGCAGGTCTGCGAGCTTGACCGTATTAACATTTTCATCCGTTACATTTTTGTACAGACTACCGACCACCGTCTTTGCAAGCTCAAGCTCTCCGGGAGACTCCGAAAGAGTCTTCTTATTCAGCAGGGCATGTGTATCGATAGACATGAATATCCGCGCAAGATCCACAAGATAAGCAGAAGAGACGATGCCCGTCTCACGCTTCAGAACCTTGTCAAAATACATCATCCTCGAATACTCTTTGCTTCCGAGCATGGCGGCTATGTTATCCCTGAAATTCACTTCGTCAAATGCCAGTTTGCCTACGGCCCAGCCTATAAAATCGGTCACCTTCGGCGCGATCATAAGCGCAGCGGTGGCTGCCAAGGTAGCGATCTCTCCGGACTTTGCAAACTGCTTTGTGGTATCCCTGGCAATCTTCAGTCCTGAAGACACTATGTTCCAGGATGACGTGTTTATGTCCTTTTTCGATTTTGCTTTTGACAGTGCCAGATAATACTGCGCCTGAGAATTCTCTTCTGCCGCCTCCCCAAGGGCTATCATTTTTCTTCTTTTTTCAACCTGATCGTTGTCAGCCTGATCATTGTTCTCCAGAGCAGCGACCTCCCGCTCATTGTTCTCCTGAACAGCGATCTCCCGGTTATTGTCCTCATGAGCTTCATCCAGACTTTCGGTATAGGCGTTGATCGCAGTCTCCAGTTCTTTTTCCGAATCTTTGATCCTGGCTATCCTGAAGCCGTTGGCAAAGATATCAATAGCATCGTTGACTATCGAGAGCAGATTCCTGGAAGTATCAAAGATCCATTGAAGCGGTCCCTTCCACTGCACCAGGTTTCCAAGGGTTTTCCATCTGTCATCATTGGGGTTGGCGGCGACATGGTAGGAAGTGATGTCTCTGATGCTGTCAGCCAGGTTCAGAATACAGGTGAGGCACTGGACAACGGTTTTAAGCTTAACCGCCAGGGAATTCCTGTCATGAAGAGCTTTACTGTCTGCCGCATTTTCTTCCTCCACCTCCTTCCTGACTTTTTCGCTGACATTCGCAAAGATTCTTTTTCCGACCCACTTTACAGCCGGGATGAGGGCATCCTTGAAAATATATTTAATGTCACCTATCATACCTATGATATCCGATGCCTGGAAATAGCCGTCACGGCCTCTTGATGCTCCATTCATCACACCGCCTCTTTTGGCGCCGATTGCTCCTCCGATCAAGACAGAGGCTCCTCCGAGCATACCCCCGAGCATGGAACCTGAGGCCATGGTCTGACCGTAAAGGAACCAGCACTGTCTCTCTGTTCTTCTTTCTTTCGTTGCGGGGTCCAGCTCCCATTTGGAATTCTTTGCTTTATGTGTAATATCAGATGCCGTATTGGCAAGATCCAGTCCCAGACTGACGTCTCCGAGAACCTCTTTGACCAGATTCCCGTTCAGCGTATTTCTCATGATCCAGGCTCCCACTCCGCGCTGGTTATCAAGCTCCTGCTGCTTAATGGAAAGTCCGGGTATCTTAATAAAGCCGAGAATATTATCAGCGCTTAATTCCGAGAGCGCTCCCTGATGGTTCATAAGCTCGTCCAGAAGGCCCAAACGCATCATTATGCCGTTCTCACGGTGCTTTTCCATCATTGAACGCGTACGCGGGTCGACCAGATCATCGATCTTCAAAACCATGTTCTTGGCGACTGTCCAGAGTTCTGGATTATCCTCATCCGCCAGCATCTGGGCCATTGCAGATTGAAGAACAGCCCTTTTGGAACTGAAATAGCTTATCACCGGATCGGAAGCGGGGTTTTCCACGGAGAATGGCTTTTCCGGAGCCGGATTGGCCGTAAGCATAAGTTTCACGTACTCATAGACCGCAGCTCCCTTAAACTCCGGAGCGAGGGTGTCAATGGTTTTCGGGTCAGGATTCTCCATAAGATCAATAAGAAACATTGTTTTGGCCGAATGACCATAGTTACCATTGTAATCAAATTTTTCCTGCCAAAGGGCATCAACCACTTCCCTGTTACGCTCCAGATTATAGTCATCTTCCATGGCATAGGTGGTATAATACTGGATCGTCGCAGCATTTACATGCTGGAAAAATGCGGATTTTCTGATGGCCGCCCGGAGACGTTCGGCTTTCTCCTGCCAGATGAAGTCCCTTCTTCCCCAAAAACTCAGATCTTCTCTTCCGATGACCCGCTCACCGTCTTTTGTTTCTTCATCGGAAAAAAACTCACCGTTAAGGAAAAAGCCGTGAACCACTTTTCCGCCCTTGCTCAGCTTAGCCTGGAGGACCTCGGCACTGGCTTCCGAATGAAGCTTATTTTTGTATATATCCAGCTCGTCAGATTCCAGTGTGTCGTGTGCTTCAGTGATAAGCTGTCCGGCATT
>CACZRA010000093.1 GCA_902783395.1 uncultured Lachnospiraceae bacterium | reverse complement strand
CTGGTCGGATGAAAAGGTCGTGCTCAGTCCGACACCCATATCAAAGGATGAGCTGTCAGTCTGTGACCCCGATGTATTTTATTATGACGGATATTATTATATAGGCTATACCTCTACTATAGACGCTCTTCAACAGGGTATAGTCAACAGCGTATTTCTGGCCCGCTCCGAGAATCCCGACGGTCCTTTTGAGAAATGGGACGGATCCGGCTGGGGAGGGAGTCCGGAGCCGCTGGTCTATTATGACGGAGTCTGGAACGGCTGGGGATGCGGAGAGCCAAGCTTCGTTATAGTCGATGACAGGATATTTGTCTATTCCACGAGAGACGCCTTTGATGCCGAGAACAACAGGGTAAAGGCCACAGAGGTTCATACTGCGGATATTAAAGATGAGGACTGGCCGGCAAAGCTTCAGTTTGCGGGATATTCGATCATACGGACCGATACCGACACTGCGGAGGAGCCTGATGCCGAATATGTTTATTCCGACTGCGATTCCTGGGATGTCGCGTATCTGGAGAAGCAGGAGAAATTTGTCGCGGTTACCGTCAACCGCCGTTTTAAGAAAAACAGCAGTCTGCTGTATTATGAATCAAATGACGGGATATATTTTGAGAGGGTATCCGAGCTTAATAAAAATGTTTACTGCGGAGCCCATAATGCCGGGATCATGGCTGACGGGGCGGGGCATATCAAGCCTGGTGATCCTATGAAGGTAAATTACGCATACAGCGGAACGGAAGGCTCGGGTTCATACAGATGGGCCACGCGTGTGGCTCCCCTGAGTCTTACCATGACAAAAACGGTCGACCGCAGCGGGGACGGCACAAACAATATAAAAGAGCCGATCGCGTACAAGACGGGAAACAGCGGGACCTGGCCGTTTTTCATAACCGCGGGCGGCCGGATAAAATCCGCGACGGAAGATGACGTACATCTGGGTATGCAATACGCATGGATAGACAATAACAGATCCACACACGGTATCGCCGGAGCCGATATTGAGCTTTCCGGCTATGACGAAGACATTATAAGCGTTGATGACGGGATCATATCGCCCCTGTCCGCAGGCATGACCTCATTGACCATAGGCTATAAGGGGCTTTACAGACAGATCCGCATACGCGTTTTTCCGAACGGAGAGAGCATTTCATCTTATGAGACCGACCATAACACCGTCACGGACTTTTATTCACCCGTGAGTGAATACACGGTCTCACTGTCGCGCCCGTTCGCGGTGGCGATAAGACCGCTGGTCAGACACAGGGATTATACCCTGTGTGAGCTGAATTACCTCTCTCTCGCTACCCACGGTGTATATTTTGAAACCATGAACGAAAACATCTGTAGCGTAAGAGCGGACGGACTCATCACACCGGTATCTCCCGGTGAGACGGTAATAAAAGTGACCTGCGGGGAAGGCTTCAGCTATGAAGTTCCCGTGAAGATAGTAGAATAAGTGTTGAAGCGGGCGTATCACAGCGGGTCTTCGGGGGACTTGATGAAGACCCGCGGCTGTGGTACTATCTATGAAGTCTTATACGGATCTGCATTCTGATCTTATTTATTTTTTCAGTGTTTAATCTCAATGAAATACGGAGGTATGCCATGTATCTTTGCGGAATGAGATACAAGGTGATCGGATCTCTCGGAGAGGGCGGCTTCGGAAGCGTATATCTTGCAGAGGATACGCTTTTGGGCAGCACCTGGGCGATAAAGGAGGTGGGAGACTGTGATAAGATATCGCTGTCGGCTGTAAGAGCTGAGATAAGCGTGCTGAGCAGGGTTTCCCATCCGCGGATAGTCCGTATCACCGATGTATTCAGGTCTGACGGTCGTATATATCTTGTAATGGATCACATCAAAGGGATGAATCTCAGGGAGGTCATCCGCTCAAAAAAGAAGATACCCGAGAAGGTTTTATTCAGATGGTGCAGGGAGATCTGTGAAGCCGTGTCTTATCTGCATCATATGGATCCGCCGGTCATACTCAGGGATCTGAAGCCACAGAATATAATGGTGAGACCCGACGGACATATAGTGCTCATAGATTTCGGTGCGGCGATCCCCGGTACGACAAAGGAACAGCCGATATTCGGCAGCAGGAAATACGCGGCTCCCGAGCAGCTGTCGGAGGGGAAAGCCGGCATACGAAGCGATGTCTATTCTCTGGGAAGGATAATGGAGGAGATCGCCGGAAAGGATAAGCCCTTCGGGCTGTCCGTCGTAATAAGACGATGTACCATGAAGGATGCGCGGTTAAGATACAGGAGCGTCAGTGCGGTTCAAAGAGATATAGTGCTTACGGCAAATCTGGGAAAGCTTATGCTCCTGTCAGCTGCCGTGCTTGTGACCTGGATATTGATAACTGTGAAAGCAGGTGAGAAGGCGGCTGAGGTGAATAAAGCCTCGGATGCCAGACAGTCATACGAGCAGGGACTGTTGTGCTTTTATGAGTTGGATGACTATAAGGCGATGGAAAAGTACTTCGCTGATGTTCCCGAGGAGGACTATCCGGAAATGAAGTATTATACCGAGATGTCGGAGATACTCGAAGGAGAGGGAGAGTCCGGCCGGCTTGAAAAGGTGCTGGAAAGCTTTGAAGAGTACAATGAAAGCGTTGTATCGGAGGAAGACAGGGACAGATATATAAAGAATGCTTTCTGCATGGCTAAGGTCTGGATCGCATCCGGCGGGGAAAAGGGATACGAAGAGGCTTTCAGGCTCGGGAAGAGAGTGCTTGAGATCAGCCGGAATGAGCCGGATGACTGCGGATCATATGAAGCGGACAGCCTGAGGCTCATGATAAACGTTTCGATACTGGAAGGAAGAGCGGATAAAAACCTGACGGATGAAAAGTATCATGAGGCCATAGCCCTTATCGATGAGCTGACGGCTCTTCCGTGTGTCAGCACGGATACCGGGACGGTGATAGCAAAGCGCATGGATGAAGCGGCGCTTTATACCGAGCTCGGAGAATATGAGAATGCCGTAAGGATCTATGAGGATGCAGAAAATAATTATCCCTTTGATCCGGACATTAATTATTTTGCCCATCTTTCCCTTCTCATGCAGTCGGGGGGAAATACCGGCAGGATAAGGGCATTGTGGGATATGATACAGCAGGTGGACGGGATACAGAATGATAAGGACTACGGCGTAATGAAGGAGAGAGTGGAGAGCCTGGGCTGATTGACAGGATCCCGGACAGTCGTTTACCGTATAAGGATAAAAGGAGGGATCAGGGATGAAGGTCATAGATAAAACCGGAGAGATATCTCCGGCTGCGGTTCAGGCATGTACCGTACATGCTACGGACGGAACGGTAAAGGACTCGGAGGATGTGATAATCCATGAACACCTTGTTGAGATCAGCATAAACCGTGTTCCGGCGATGAGGCTTTCCTGTACCCCGGAGGATCTTGCAGAGCTCATTACGGGACGTTTATATACGGAGGGGATCATAGACAGGATCAGTGATGTGGAGCAGCTCTGTATCGGCGAAACGGGATCCGAAGCTGAGGTGACTCTTAAACACCATCTGACAACGGTGCAGAAACGAAGGATGAAAGTCCTGAAGAATGCCGTCACGGACTATGAGGCGGTTTTTGCTCTGACCCGGCGTTTCAGTGAGGATTCAAAGCTTCACCGCCTGACCGGGGGGACTCACAGCTGTTACCTTTACCTGCCCGGCGGAAGCATAGTCTCCTTCGAGGATATAAGCAGACATAATGCGATGGACAAGGCCGTTGGATATGCTCTTCTGAATGATACGGATCTTTCGGAATGCATGCTTTACACGACAGGCCGTGTCCCCGGGGATATGGTCATAAAAGCGGTGATGGCAGGTGTGCCGGTACTGATAAGCAAGTCTGTTCCCACCGATGAGGCCGTAAGACTGTCCCGGGAATACGGGCTTACACTGGTCTATGGAGCCTGGCCCGACAGCTGCAGGACGATAGAGACAGCAGATTAAAAATAAGAACCAAAAATGTTGAACTGAAGCTCAAGTTTGGAAGCAAAATTGGCTCAAACCCAGTAATGGCAAGGGTTTGAGCCGTTTCTTCTGTATAGCGTATTTTTGGATTTTGG
>CACZRA010000092.1 GCA_902783395.1 uncultured Lachnospiraceae bacterium | reverse complement strand
CTGCTTGCGGCAGAGTCGCTGTGGACAATGAGCGGAAACGGATTCCCGCTGCCGGATTATCTGGTTTTCTTTTCAACCATCATCATCGGACTGACCGTGATGTGCGCGTACTTTATATGGAAAGGCGTTTACTGGGGAATAAATAATAATCCGAAACGCTATATCGTTGTGATGATATTGGCGTTCCTTCTCAATCTGATCCCGATATTCTCTGTTGTATCAAACGGAAAAACAGAACTGAACGGAGCATCAGTAATGGAATCTCTGCCCATGATGAATGTCATCGTAGTATTGATGCTCATGGTAGTCGGAGGGGAACTGCTCATCAAGCACTTCATAGACAAGGCAAAGACAGAGGGGGACTGATCCATGAAAAATCTGAGACTCAAGGCAGCCCGTGCCGGCATGGATCTTTCACAGGATGAGCTTGCAAAACGCTGCGGTGTATCGAGACAGACAATGAGTGCCATAGAAAAGGGGGATTATAATCCGACGATCAACCTTTGTATCGCTATCTGCCGTGAGCTGGGAAAGACTCTGGATGATCTGTTCTGGCCTGAGGAGTGAAACCACAGGCAGACAGGGAAGGCGTTTATTTTTCATGGCATTATAATAAAAAAAAAGATATAATATTAGATCATGAGAAATAAGAAGCAAAAAGATAAACAGAACGATATACTGAGCGTGCTGAGGTACATAGTACCTACAGTTATCCTTTTCATCTATATTCTGGTGATCATAATCAATGCTTCATCAAGAGCAAAAGAGGACGGAAGGGCATATGCAGAGGAGAAGCTGCAGTCTTATGACAGATCCGTAGCGGAAATGCTGACATATGATCTCATCGCGATACAGAACGCTGTGGAAGCCGATGCATCGAGGATAGGAAACTCAGAGGATGACGGGAAGGCAATGCCCCTGATAAACCGTCTTGTGGAAGAGAACAAGGTGACAGAGGGATATGTCATAGACGGCGGCGGCAAAGCAACGGATGTTTCGGGCATGGAATCAGACGTATCAGGCAGGGAGTGGTATGCTTTGGCTAAAGAGGGCACATCCGGTGGGGGAAGCACGGTAACGGACGCGCTTTTGGAGGGGGAAGATTATATGATAACCATCGCCGCTCCGTCATCAGATGGGAAGAGCCTTGCTGTTGTAAGGCTGTCAACGGATTTCTTCAGGAATATCCCTTCGATAGCGGAGTTTGACGGAAAGACTCAGTTCCTGTTCCTGCAGCCGGACGGCACCGTACTCAGTGCCGTAGGAGGAAAGGGCTTATTTAAGGGCGGCAATATTTTTGACGGAACCCTTTTATTCACAGGCATAGATTCACTTGCATCACTGAAGAAGAGCATATCGGGAGATCATAACGGTACGGTCTACTGCACCGTGCTCGGTGAGGAGAAGGCATTAATATACCGCTACGTAAAATATAACGGCTGGAAGGTCTGCGAGCTTGCCACGGAGAGTTATATTGATTCTGTGATAGCAGATTATTTTGCTCCGACAAAGGGTGTATTTATAAAGATCACCGTAGCGCTCATCATCTTCCTTGCCTTCATTGTCATGATGAATATCGTCATAAGGATGCTCTACAAGAAGGACCAGAAGAAGCTTAAGAGCAAGGCTGAAACAGACCTGCTTACGGGTGTCCTCAATAAGATCTCGACCGAGCAGACCATTCAGGATTATCTGGATATGGTGGGCGAGGAAGAGCCCGGCATGTTCATGCTCTTTGACATAGACAACTTCAAAAAAATAAACGATACGAGAGGCCACGCCTTCGGGGATGAGGTCCTCGCGGCTGTAGGAAAGGAGCTTCCCACCATATACCGTACCACGGATATCGTAGGAAGGCTCGGCGGTGATGAATTCTGCGTGTTCCTTAAGGATATCCCGAATGAGAACGCGAGGATACACATGGGAGAGGTAACATACAATTTCTTCCGTGATTTCAAGGTGGGAGAGTATTCAAAATATGATGTGACCGCGAGCATCGGAGCTGCGATGTTCCCGAAGGACGGAAAAGATTTTGAAGAGCTCTACAGATCAGCCGATAAGGCAGTATATGCCGCAAAAGAGCACGGCAGGAACAGGCTGGTGTTTTTTGGAGAGGAAGTTAAAGACGGGAAAGTAAATAATGAAGGATCCGGCACTTGAGAAATATAAGATGTTCATAGACAATATGGCCGGCGGGGCCTTCGTCTGCAATGCGCACGGAGAGCATGAGCTTCGCTTTGCAAGCGATAATCTTGTGTCTTTATTTGAGTGTAAAGACCGGGAGGAATTCTATGAGTTTACAGGCGGTACCCTTGAAGGAATGACAAAGGAGACAAGCTTTTCCGTCATAAGGAAAGAGGTTAAGCTACAGATCTCCGAAGCCCATATTTATGAGGGATATATATTCTTTAATATCAGGACAAAAAAAGATCATGTTTTCCGTGTAGTCGGCCATTGGAAACTTCACGATGATCCCGAGGAAGGAGAGGTGATCTATGGGATCATCTATCTTCATAAGATCGAAAATGTCGGAACGGACTTTGATTCTGTTACAGGACTTTACGGCAAAAGAAAATTCCGCATGCAGATCGCCAATGAGGTTATACAGAATGAAGGGAGCAGTGCGGAGGACTATGCCATCGTCTATATTAACCTTGTCAATTTCAAGCTTCTGAACATAGACCGCGGTGTTCCGGAGGGAGATGCCTGCCTGAAGTTTATGGCGGTCACCCTTACGGAAGTATTTGAGGATGCAGTGATAGCAAGGCTTTCCGACGATCATTTCTCGGTGTTTACAAGGTATGAGGATGTGCTTGTGAAGACTGAGGAGGCAGAGCGGAGGTTCTGCGAAAGCTACGGCAATCAGTTTGATGTCATCGGGAAGTTCGGTATCTACAGATTCCCGCTTGATTCCGATTCCGGCATCGAGTCGGCACTCTCCAAAGCAAAGGTAGCCTGTGATTATATTAAGTATGATCCGAATATCGATATCGTGGAGTTTTCCGAAGAGCTTGCCGAGCGCGTGAAAACCCAGGAATATGTCGTCGGAAAGATAGATGAAGCGATCGAAAAGGAATGGATAAAGGTGTACTTCCAGCCTGTGGTACGTTCACTTACTGGGCAGCTTTGCGGGATGGAGTCCCTGGTCCGATGGATAGATCCCGAGATAGGATTCCTTCCGCCCGATCAGTTCATATCGACCCTTGAAAAAGAGAGATGCATTCACAAGCTTGATTCTTATGTGGTTGAGTATGTCTGCAGGTGTATGCATGACAGGCTCGAGGCAAAGCTTCCCATAGTACCGGCGTCCGTTAACTTCTCACGTGTTGATTTCCAGATGTGCGATATGCTCGAAGTCGTGGAAAGAGCAGTGGAGAAGTATGATATCCCGAGGGATTATATTCATATTGAGATTACCGAGAGCATGATAGCCTCTGACGAAGAGCTCATGGAAAAGATTATCGGGGATTTCCGGAAATCAGGCTATGAGGTATGGGTGGACGATTTCGGAAGCGGTTATTCTTCACTGACGCTCCTTAAAGACTATAAGTTCGATACATTGAAGCTGGATATGCGCTTCCTTGCCGATCCTTTCAGCGCAAAATCAAAGAGCATAATGCGTTCCACGGTCACCATGGCCAAGGATATCGGTATGAAAACTCTGGCGGAGGGAGTTGAGACCAAAGCCCAGTTTGAATTCCTGCGTGAGATCGGTTGCGGCATGATACAGGGTTATTATTTCGGGAAACCCGAACCCATAGAAGCTGTATTCTCACATTTAGAGGAGAAAGGGATCGGGATAGAGCAAAGGAAATGGCGGCGCTTCTATGAGGTTGCGGCATCCAATGTCAGGGTAACGGACGAGCCGCTGGAGAGCCTTGAGGTTGACGGTGACCGCTTCAGGAACCTGTTTATGAACCGAAGCTACAAGGCGCAGATATTTGATGAGGATATTGCTTACGAAGAGATCGACGAACGGCTGTACCGTCCCGACTCCCCGATGATGAATAAGTACCGTGAATTGTTGGAGCAGGTAGTAAAGTCAGGGAAACCGGAGACCTTTTATTATACGGGCGGCGGAAACTTCATGCGTCTTAACGCGCTTCTTCTTGCAAAGAAAGAGAAAAGATATCTCATAAAATGTTCGCTGTACAATATTACCAATGACAGGCATCACGATGACAAAGAACGGCTTGAATCAAATCTTCGTGAACTGAATATTCTTTTTGAGAACGTTCTGATCGTGAATCTTGCGGAGAACACTGTAATGCCGCTTTTAGGAAAATACAGATACATTGAAGCGGGGGAAAACATAGTAAGGGATCTTCAGGAGAGCATAAGGATTATCGCGGAAAAGACGGTATTTCCCACGGAGCGGGAAAGATGCGCTGATTTCTTAAGGTCTGCCACCTTATATAAAAGGGTAAAGAAGTCAGGAAAGGGATATGTCGAGGACCTTTTCCGTTTTAAGCAGCTTGACGGGAATTACCGGTGGAAAGAAGTCTTTATCATCTATATCCCCAATACTGACGGGAACGAATACCTGTACTGCATGAAAGACTATGCGGACAGGACCCCGGATACAAATGTTAATGAAACGGATCAGATCAAAGAATCTTCTGTCGACTCGTTGTATGCGGATATCTGGCGCAGTCTTATCTGGCACGGTGACCTTAAGTTCTTCTGGAAGGATAAGGACAGGAGATTTCTCGGGGCAAGCAGGTCCTTCCTTGATTTCTTCGGACTGGATTCTGCTGACGATATCATAGGTAAGACCGATGAAGATGTGGGCTGGCATATGGACAATGATCCGTATACGAAGAGGGAGATAGAAGTCATAAATAACGGTATAACGCTTGTCGATGATCCCGGCAAATGCATCGTAAAGGGGAACGTGAAGGATATATATGCCAATAAGGTCCCGCTGTATGAAGGTGATGATATTGCCGGTCTTGTCGGATATTTCGTGGATGGTGACGAAAAACTCACAATGCTTCAGGGGATAGAGCGTTCGGCAAAATCAGATCCTGTTACGGGACTTATGAATTCCCATGCTTTTGTGGATGCAATGATAGATTTTGCAGACATATATAATGATAAAGGAGCAGATTACGGACTTATCGTAGTCAATAATACCAGACAGTCCAGGATAATAGAAACCTACGGTAATGATTTCTCGAACAGGGTCCTTAAGGTGGCGGCAGAAAAGATCATAGAGATGACAGGAAATTCCTGTGCCGTTGCAAGACCGAAGGGAGCATTATTTGCCGTTATTAAAGGCATAAGTGATCCCGGCGAGATACATGAGCTTGCTGAAAAGATATTGAATGAGCTGAAGCAGATCAATGAAGTGGACGGAAACAGTATCACCATACGAGTGAAGGTTGCGGCCAAGGCGAGATCCGAATCCAGGGTTCCCGATGAGGGAATGTATGAATGGGCTATGAAGGAGGTAACCCGCTAGACAGCAGAAGCCGGGAGGATTTTTAGTAACATTTTTTTTGAAAGATCAGAGGTAACAAAATGATCGAGATACTTAACACGATCGTTCCCGTAGTGCTTATGCTTGCTATCGGTATGACAGCCCGGAGAATCAATCTTCTTTCGAGGGAAGGGATAAATGCCCTTAAGAGCGTGGTAGTCAATATCACGTTGCCTGCGGTCATGCTGAACGCTTTCGCGACCATGACCTACTCCATAAACAATATTATAATCACTGTAGTTATGTTTGCGGCCTGCTTTGCAGCCCTTCTTATGGGAAAGCTCTTCGCAAAGGAGTCAAAATTCATCCCGTTCCTTACAACGGGATTTGAGGCGGGGATGCTCGGCTACTCGCTTTTCATGCTGTTATACGGTTCGGAAAACATATCAAGCTTTGCTTACATAGATCTTGGTCAGGTTCTGTTTGTATTTACGCTGTACAAAATACTTCTCGGTATGGACAGCGATAAGAAGACCGAGCCTAAGCAGCTTGTATCCGAAATGCTTCATTCACCTACGATAATAGCAATAATATGCGGTGTTATACTTGGAGCGACGGGAATATACAGGGCCCTTGAGCCCAGCGGTGTGAGCAGCCTCATCGATGCCTGTACGGACTTCGTCAGCGCGCCTACCGGAGCGGTCATACTGATCACCATAGGCTATGACCTTGTTTTCAGCGATATCCCCTGGAAGGCTGTATGCAAGGTCGTTGGCGCAAGGATCCTTATCATGGCAGTGCTACGCGTGATCGTCGGTTTTGTGGTACATGCCATAGGAATGGGAGATATCCTTGATCCGGCACTCAACATCATGTTTATCCTTCCTCCTCCTTATGTCCTTCCTGTTTTTGCGGATGATGAGAAGCAAAGGAACTTTGTATCCTCGTCACTCTCAGTAACAACGCTTGTTACTATTATTTTATTCATCCTGCTGACTGTAGCAGCTAAATAAAGAAGATTATCTTGGAGGTGTGATATGACAGACAACATTACAGTTTTCAGACACAACAGTATAAAGCTTACCTTTGATGACAGGATAGTGTATATAGATCCGTTTAAGCTCGATTTTGCGGCAAATGATGCGGATTTTATTTTAATAACACACGATCATTATGATCATTTCTCTCCCGAGGATATCGAGAAGGTCTCATGTGAAAAAACCGTACTTGTGGTACCGGAGAGGATGAAGCTTAAGGCACAGGAGGTTTCTACCCTGGTATCG
>CACZRA010000091.1 GCA_902783395.1 uncultured Lachnospiraceae bacterium | reverse complement strand
TAACCGGATAAGGTTTCGGATAAAGAAAAAACCGCTCGGACAGATAGCGACTCTTTGCATAGTGATGCTCGCGTCCGTTCTGATCGGCATCGCGGGTGAGCTTTTCTTCCCGGAAGGTCTGCGCGAGAGCCTGCTGCAGGCAGTTATAAATCCCATCTACAATACGTTTTTCAACATACTCGGGTGTATTGCAGGTCCCATGATATTTCTCTCCGTGGCATGGGGAGTCTATGGCATAGGGGATGCCGCCACGCTCGGCAGGATCGGCAGAAAGATGATGCTCAGATATGTGGGTACGACATTGATCGTCTGCACCTGCTGTACGTTATTTTTCCCACTGCTCGGTCCGGGGATCTCTGAGGCAGGCAGCTCGGAAGGGCAGTTCAAGTCCATAGCCGAGCTGATCCTCGGTATTTTTCCGTCTACGATCATAGAACCCTTCGAAACGGGAAATACCCTACAGATCATCTTTCTGGCGGTAGTGATAGGCATTTCGCTTTTATATCTCGGAAAGCAGACTAACGTTGTGGTCAAGACGATCGAACAGGTCAACCTGATGGTCCAGTTTCTTATGCAGATCATCAGCAGACTGGTACCCTATGTGATCTTTCTTGTGATCGTCAACATGATCTGGTCAGACAGTATCGATGTGCTGACCTCGGCCTGGAAGCTCATTGTGACATTGGCAGCAGTATTTATTCTGGTCGCGGTGATATTCCTGATACTGACATCGGTACGGAGAAAAGTAAGCATCCGGGTCCTGGCCGCAAAGAGCATGCCGACATTTCTTGTTGCCCTGACGACAGCTTCGTCTGCTGCGGCTTTCAATACCAACGTAAAAACCTGTGAAGAAAAATTCGGGATAGAACCCTCACTGATACGCTTCGGGATCCCTCTCGGGATGGTCATGCATAAGCCTGTCTCAGCGGTCTACAATATGCTTCTGGTGTTCTTTTTTGCTGAGAGATACGGGGTCAGCTGCTCAGTCGGCTGGATAATAGCCGCAGTGATCATATCCTCGGTCATCGCGATCGCTACTCCGCCGATACCGGGCGGCGGGGCAGTGGCGTATTCCATCATCTTTGCCCAGATGGGCGTACCGTCCGAAGCCATGGCAGTCGCTCTGGCAGTTGATATCGTCACGGATTTCCTTATCACGGCGTTTGAGATGTTCGTTCTGCCGTTGTCTCTCATCAATATGAGCTACGGCCTGGGAATGATAGACAAGGATACCCTTGCCGGCTGACATAAAAGCTGAAAGAACGGAAATGAAAGACTTCTTACACAAATATTGGAAAACGGCATCGGGACTGCTCATGATCTTATCCGTATGTATTTCCGTCATTTCATATCCGGATGCCGACTGTTTTGCATGTTCCCGGCAGAGGTCAACTGTATCGGGCTGCAGCGGAAACCGGGAGGCTGAAGTGACTCTGGTCATGGCAGGTGATGTCCTGATGCATGACAAGGTGATACGTTCAGGGCTTCAAAGCGACGGGAGCTATGATTTTGACGGCCTTTTTTCCCATGTGAAGACGGATATAGAGGCAGCGGACATTGCCATAGTTAATCAGGAGACCATACTCGGAGGAGAGGAGCTCATATACTCCGGATATCCCTCCTTCAATTCGCCGTTTGAAGTAGGGGATGCCGAGGCATCGGCGGGCTTTGACGTGATCCTTCACGGGTCGAATCATGCGCTTGACCGCAGGGCAAAGGGCATAGAGAACTGTCTTGATTTCTGGGATAAGGCTCATCCCGCCATGGAAGTGCTCGGCATCCATGACAGCGAAAAGGATAGGGAAGAGCTCTGCATAATGGAATGCAGCGGGATCAGGATAGCGGTCCTTAATTACACATACGGCACAAACGGGATACAGATGCCCAAAGGCAAGGGATATCTTGTTGATTATCTCGATGAAAAAAGAGTGCGTGAGGATATAGCGGAAGCCGAGAAAAAAGCGGATATAACGATAGTGTGTCCTCACTGGGGAACCGAATACAGGCTCGAAGCATCAAAGGAGCAGGAGAAATGGGCCGGGATCTTTCTTGAGTGCGGGGCGGATCTCTGCATAGGCACTCATCCCCATGTAATAGAGCCGATAGAAGTATTAAAGGATGGGAAGGGAAATGAGATGCCGGTGTATTATTCGATAGGAAATTTCGTTAACTATACTTCGGGTACGGGGAAGGGAGTCATGAACCGTATGGTCGGGGGGCTTGCGGAAGTCAAGATAAAACGTGATAAAGGAGGGACTGTCAGGGTGAAGGAGGTAAAGGTAAGGCCTGTTGTCTGCCATCTGTCGGAAAATGAGATATCGGCATATTTCCTGGAGGATTATACTAAGGAGAAGGCGGACGCCAATCTTATCCGCAGACAGGACCCGGATTTCTCTCTTGAAAACTGCAAAAAACTTGTTAATGAGGTCTGGGATAAAAAATACATAGGCGGTGTGTTATAATATACTGGTATTACAGTGGATAAAGACGTCAGGGAAAGCGGCATGTGGAGGTGAAAAATGAAAAAGAAAAGATGTATTATCAGCCTGATCCTTGTGATCACAATGCTCATGACGGCCGTATCCTGCGGAAGCTCAAAAGCTTCGGGAACGGAGAATACGACAGAGAGCACTGAAGCTTCAGAGGATATCTCGGAAGAGGAGACGGCAGAGTCCCTGTTTTCTTCCGATGACGGGGAGAATGGCTCCGGCAGCGGTACGTCACTTACAAACGCCATTTTTGTCCGTCCGGTCCTGGTAGACATGACCTTATTAAGCACTGACAGCGAGGAAGTAAAGGCTTCGGTTCCCGAATATAAGGTTGAGAGCGGGCTTGCAAATGTCATAAATAAGGACAGGATATACGTTCAGCCTGATTGGGAGAAGCATCTTATCTCGGATGGGTTCTTCGTGCTTGATACGGGCGGAGCCGAGTTTTTCGAGACCTACGAGAGCAACCGCTATTCGATGACGCCGAGCTTTGTAACGGTGGATTCGCTGATGCACAGCTAT
>CACZRA010000090.1 GCA_902783395.1 uncultured Lachnospiraceae bacterium | reverse complement strand
TGAAAGGAGGACCAGACCACCAGCATAGGAATGTAGCTTTACGAAACCTTTTAGTCCGGTCAGGATCGTAAAGTGAACCAAGTTAATTGAAAAGCATATGATGCGCAGACCGGATTAATATAGAGAAGTTAGTAGAGACGGGATTGAGAAATGCGACAGATGTAGTTTTATCAGGCAGAACCGATGCAATATGATGGCGAAAATCACATATAAGATGTCCTACCGGATGAGTGAGGACGAAAAGCCATAGACGAGTGGAGAGCAGAGGGGAAGCAGAATGAGAGGTATGGTCCAATGGGACAAGAAGTAACGGATGGGAAATCCAGGGATGAGTCATCCCGATAGGCGGAGTACCTGATGATCAGGGGTACTCCGCCTAAGTCTTTTAAAACAAATCACTTAATTCAAACGAAGAAACCCGCAGGTTTACATAAATTTTTCAAAACGCTGTCATTGATAAATGACCGTCATCGGCAAGATGACTGACATCATTTTTTCTGACTTCTGTTAAGAAAACGCATGCTGCCGTCATCAGCGGCATGCTTGTCAAGGGTAGTCCCGTGCATGGAATTTAATCTCTGCTGGAGTCTGGAGGATTTTGCGGCGTTTATCTCGCCCTTGTTGATAGCAGCCTGACAGGCTGTACAATAAATTCCCGAAACGATCTTTGCGCCGCAGTTGGCACAAAAAAGCATAACCTTTGAACCGTCGGTAAGCATGAAGCGGTCTTCCTTTACCCACTGCATGACATCCCGTACGGAACAATCACATTGGTTTGCAATCTCTGAAGCCGTGCTTCCCGGATGGGACCAAAGAAATTCCCTGACCTGATGGTATTTATCGAGACTGGCTCTTAAACATTCTTCGCAAATACCATCCGTCAATCCGGCTGATTCGAACTTTTTTCCGCATTTCCTGCATGTGTATATGCCCATATGTATATTGTATCAAAAATAAATTAAAATACAACTACGGGTATGATATGATTTAAGTGCCAAAAGCATTAAATAAAAATTGGACTTTTGGCGACTAAATCATGATATGATATTTAATAGAAGATCATCTGCAGAAATAAAAACACGAAAGGTTTACATAAATCAAAATGGACTATATAATCCGCGCTGCTGCTGATAATGAGCATATCAGAGCCTTTGCGTCTACTACAAAAGACCTGACGGAGGAAGCAAGAAAAGCTCACAATTCATCACCCGTTGTTACCGCCGCGCTCGGAAGGCTGCTCACTGCCGGAGCCATGATGGGAATAATGATGAAGGGCGATGAGGATGTGCTTACGCTTCAGATAAAGGGAGAAGGAGCGATGCAGGGGCTTACCGTTACGGCAGACTCAAAAGGTCATGTGAAGGGCTATCCGGCAGAGCCGCTGGTGCTGCTTCCTCCGAGGGGATCGGATCACAAGCTTGATGTCAGCGGCGCAATAGGCAGGGGCACGCTAAGGGTGATAAAGGATCTCGGACTGAAGGAGCCCTATGTCGGCGAGGTCGATCTTGTGACCGGAGAGATCGCCGAGGATCTTACCTATTATTTCGCGCAGAGTGAGCAGACCCCGTCAACGGTGGGACTCGGTGTCCTTATGAATAAAGACAATACCGTCCGGGCGGCGGGAGGTTTTATTATCCAGCTGATGCCTGATGTGAGCGACGACGTGATAGACCGTCTCGAATCAAATCTCAGAAACGTAACGTCGGTTACGGAATTATTGGACAAGGGAAAAACGCCCGAAGACATACTGGGGATACTGCTCGAAGGACTTGATATGGTGATCCTTGATAAGTTGGATACGTCATTCAGGTGCGACTGTTCTCCGGAGAAGATCGAAAGGGCTCTCATCGCGACAGGGAGGAATGAGCTGGAACAGATGATAGCTGAAGGCAGGGAGATAGAAATGGTCTGCAGCTTCTGTCAGAAGAAATACATAGTTTCCGTAGAAGAACTGAAGAAGCTTCTTGCCAGGTCACAGAGATAGGGCTGCGATCTTAACATAAACAACAGTTTCAACAAAATTCAATATGAAGCTTTTTTCTCTTAACTCACACACCGGGTTGTGGTATCATATAATCTCACCCGCTGTGGCTTAGGAAAAGAAAATGCAGGGAAACGCAACAGAGCTTACTTCGAAAATTGAAGATGTAAAGATCAGGCGTGAGAAACGGCGCAGAAAGAGACGCATGAAAAAAGCTGTTATCTCCGCTGTTACTGCTGCCTGCATTCTTGTGAGCACTGCGGCATGTATCGGCATAAGGGCACAGCTCAAGGCTGAGGCCGGGAATAAGACCGATGTGCGTGAGACAACGAACGGTTCACTGTCCGGCAAGACCGTGATACTCCATTCCAACGACGTACACGGCTCTATAGACGGTTATTCCAGGATGGCATCGCTCAGGAAGGGCTTTGAGGAAGACGGCGCAGAGGTAATCGTGGCGGATGCGGGAGACTTCTCCGGCAAAACTCCCGAAGGCGGCACCGTAGGAGCCCTGGAGGGATTCATGATGATGCGCCTTGCGGGATATGATCTTGCGACTCTTGGGGATGCTGAGTTTGATCAGGGCTATGAAAAGCTTCGTCATGATATAAGCGGCGCAAAGCTCAGGCTGTTATGTGCCAATGTCTTTAAGGGCGATAAAGGATTTCTTACATCCGATTACATATATGAAACTTCAAAAGGCGTAAAGATCGGTTTCTTCGGTCTTACATCACCTGCAGTATGTGACGGTCTGACCTTCCTGTCGGGAGACGAGCTTATGGGGGCAGCCCGGACGGAAGCGGACTCATTGAAAAAGGCGGGGGCTGACACAGTCATAGCCCTTACGCATCTGGGAAGCAGCGCAAAGAAAAACAGCTCTGTAGAATTGTATAAGAAGGTAAAAGGTATTGATTTTATCATAGACGGTCATACTCATGACGTCATTACGGAGGGACCCGGTGGTGAGCCTATTCAGTCTGCAGGGGAGGGCTTCTCTTATATAGGCGTGATAGTGCTGAACGGCAAGGGTGAGGTAGAGGATCACTATGTTATGTCAACCGATAGAATAACCTCCGATGATGATGTTCAGAAGGAAGCCGACAAGCTGAAGACACATATGTCAACCGGGACTACCGCTAAGGATAAGGTGGTCTCAAATACTATCGATGATTCATCCAGATCATTTGCCGCAGACAGTTCATCCGATAAAGAAGGTGATGATCAGCGGCTGGAGACGATAAAGGCGGAGACAGTCAGGGCAAGGTCGGACAGATCCGAAGAGACCGAAACGACGGATAGTGCAGAAACGGCAGACAATGCAATAACAGCTGATATTGCGGTAACGACTGAAAAGACGGAAAAGGTTGAGAGCGCTGAAACGACAGAAAGCGCCTCGGACGGACTGAAGGCATCCGCTCCCGATACGGGAGAAGCATCACAGGATACGGATGCTGCAGCAAAGGTACAGACTGAAGAAAAACAGATGATATCCAATAACGGAAAATATGAGGTAGTCAAGGGAGACTGCCTTTGGAATATCGCTAAGAAGCATCTGGGCGACGGCACGCGCTGGCAGGAGATATATGAACTCAATAAGGGGATAATCTCGAATCCGTCGTTGATCTATGTGGGGCAGCAGCTTGTCCTTCCTCCGGGCTGATCACCGGACTCAATCCTCAGATATCCTTTTTGTGTTATAATCATATATGGACTGTTCCTGTCCAAAAGGGACAATGGCAACAAGAACGAACCGTAATATTGTACAAATATTATATTGATATTCAAGAGGAAAGGGCTTATGAAAGACGGATTTATAAGGGTTGCGGCGGTGACTCCTTCTATAAAGGTTGCTGACCCGAAGTACAATGCTGAAATGGTCATAGAGGGTATCGATGCTGCTGCGGCTAAAGGAGCGAAGATCCTTGTTTTTCCCGAAATGGTGATCTCGGGATATACCTGCGGAGATCTGCTCCTGCAGCACAATCTTATCGATGCCTGCAGGGAGGAGCTTAAAGGTATCGCGGATTATACTGCAGGTCTTGATGTGATTGCTTTCGTCGGTCTCCCGTATTATTTCAGGGACAAGCTGTACAGTGTTGCCGCGGTGCTTCACAGGGGACTCTGCATTGGCATGATCCCCAAGTCCTTTATTCCCGAGTATTCGGAATTCTATGAGGCAAGGTATTTTACAGCCGGCAACGCTTCGGTGCTTACTACCGACTTCTACGGTACGGGCATCCCCTTCGGCACACATATATTGTTTGAAAACGGAGAGAGCATGCCCGATCTCAGGATCGCCTGCGAGATATGCGAGGATGCCTGGGTTCCCGCTCCTCCGTCCATACTCCATGCCATGGCGGGAGCGAATGTTATCGTGAACCTCTCAGCCTCCGATGAGCTGGTCGGCAAGGATGCATACAGAAGACAGCTGATAAAGGGGGCATCCGGATCGAGGATATCAGCTTATATCTACTGCTCTGCGGGAGAGGGGGAGTCAAGCCAGGATCTGGTCTTCGGCGGACACGATATCATAGCTGAGAACGGACAGATCCTTGCGGAATCGAAGCTGTTCGGCACGGGAGCAATAACGGCTGATATCGACGTAGAACGGCTTGTTTCCGAGCGTAGAAGAAGAAATACCTTTACCGAAAACGTATATGATGATTATGTACGCATTCCGGTTCTTATTAATGAGAGCTTGGTTGACATAAATCGAACGATAGATCCTCTTCCCTTTGTTCCCTCGGAAAATGCGGAAAGAAAGACCCGATGTGAGGAGATTGCTGATATACAGGCGATAGGGCTTGCGAAAAGATTAAAACACACGGGTTTACATAATTCTGTTATCGGCCTTTCGGGCGGTCTTGACTCGACTCTCGCTCTCCTGGTAACAGTAAGGGCCTTTGACAGACTCGGGCTTGACAGAACCGGCATAAATGCTGTGACTATGCCGGGCTTCGGGACTACGGACAGGACATATGATAACGCTGTAACACTTGCAATAACGCTTGGTTGCAATCTCTTGGAGGTTGACATAAAGTGCTCCGTTGAGCAGCATATGTCAGATATAGGGGCTGACATTAACGTACATGATGTCACTTACGAAAACGCTCAGGCAAGGGAGCGTACACAGATCCTTATGGATCTTTCAAACAGGTTTTCCGGTCTTGTGGTGGGTACCGGTGATATGTCTGAGCTTGCTCTCGGCTGGGCTACCTACAACGGGGACCATATGTCCATGTACGGAGTTAACGCCGGCGTACCCAAAACACTGGTAAGACACCTTGTGGCATATTTCGCGGATGAAGCCCGGAAAGCAGGAGATGAAAAACTGTCGGCGGTACTTAAGGACATTCTCGACACTCCCGTATCTCCTGAGCTGCTTCCTCCCAAGGACGGGAATATCAGCCAGAAGACCGAGGATATAGTCGGACCGTATGAGCTGCATGACTTCTTCTTATATTATATGCTGAGGTTCGGCTTTTCTCCCTCAAAGATATACCGCCTTGCGGTAAAAGCGCACGAGGGCACATATGACCGTGAGACTATACTGAAATGGCTTAAGGTCTTTTACAGGAGATTCTTTTCCCAGCAGTTCAAGAGATCATGTCTTCCTGACGGACCGAAGGTCGGTACCGTAGCGGTGTCTCCCAGAGGAGATCTGAGGATGCCGTCTGATGCATCGGCGTCTTTATGGCTTGGCGAATTGGAGGATATCAAAACGTTATGAGAAAGATATTAATTTTATTATCACTCGTCCATATTCTGGTTTTTATGATGCTTGCGGGATGCGGAAGCTCTGCGGCCGAAGGAGAGCCTTCAGAGGAAGGCACGGAAAGCGAAGCTGTGGAAGACACATCAGATGACGGTGAAAAGGGTGATACCGGAAGGATCTTTGAGGATAAGGATGACGATACCGGTGATGCATCCGGAAACGCGGACGGGGAGTCTATGTTTGATCCTGATGATAAAGCAGATTCTGATGATTCCTGGCGTGAAGCTTACAGGGAATATCTTGATGCCAATCCCGCGGAGGACGGCGGATACGGCTACGCATTAATTTACGTCGATGATGATGATATCCCGGAGCTTGTGATCGATACGCAGTTTGAGGCGGGCGGATGCCAGATCCTTACCTGGCACGACGGCAAAACGGATGTGCTCCAGACCTCGCGTCTTTATTTCACATATATCGAAAAAGGAAACCTTCTGAATAATGAAGACGGACATATGGGATATTACTATGATCTGATATATTCGATAGAGAACGGAAAGTGGAAAGAGGTCTTTGCCGGTGAGTACTCAGGATTCGCGGAGGACGGGAGTGACGAGTATGATGAGGAGACAGGCCGCTATATCTGCACGGATTATCTTATAGACGGCAAAGAGACTGACAGAAAGACTTATAATAAGGAACTGAAAAAGGTCTATGATTTTTCCGCCGCTAAGGATGTCACCTCCTATATCTCGTATGAAGATCTTCTCTCGTTTCTGGATACCGGTAAATATATGTTTGAAACTCACAGATATGAGCTCGTGACGGAAGACTGCACCTGGGACCAGGCGAGGGCGGCCTGTGAGAAGAAAGGCGGTTATCTTGCCTGCATGACGACTGATGAGGAGTTTGAGACTGTCGAAAACCTTATCCGAAAGGAGGACAGGACAAATATATGCTTCTACGTGGGAGCTATGCTGGATGAAAACCATTCATGGGTATGGATCGAGCCGGGCCTTACGCAGAAGAGCTGCCTCGGAACCGGATACTACAAGCACTGGCTTAACGGCGGACCCAGCTACACGGAGACTCTTAGTGACGGGACCGAGATACAGGAGGACCGCTGTGAGCTCCTGTATAAAAAGGATGAGGATAAATTCTATTTAAATGATGTTACAAATGATGTTCCGGGTGTTTATCCGTCCTACAGAGGCAGGATCGGATACATCTGCGAATACGCGGATTAGTTCCGGAGGGAAGACATGACAGCAGCCGTCATAACAGTACTGGCATTGATACCTCCGGCCGCATTGTTTTTTTTCGTGTGGTCCAGAGACAGGATCGAGCGTGAACCGATCGGATTTCTTGTAAAGCTTTTCTTTCTCGGCGCTCTTTCCATCATCGGTGCGGTTTGCGTAGAGCTGGCAGGGGATGCGATCCTGAAAAGCGTGTTCGATGAAAGCTCTGTCATATATAAAGTAATAGAAAATTTCATTCTGATCGCACTGGTCGAAGAGGGCGGG
>CACZRA010000089.1 GCA_902783395.1 uncultured Lachnospiraceae bacterium | reverse complement strand
TTTCGTGCGTCTATGAATGTATCGATTTTTGTGACTGGCAGCAATTCCACTTTGCTTTCCGGAGAGCTTGCCACTTTGCTTACCGGACGTACTGTTGAATTTGAAATCTTACCGTTTTCATTCTACGAAATGAAGCAATACTATGATCTGAATCATATAGACTGGAACGATGAACTGTTCTTTAACTATTTGAAATGGGGGGGATTTCCTCTTCGATTCGACTATAAAGACGACGAATCCATACAAAGGTATATCTCAAACCTTTATAAAAGTATAGTGAATCGGGATATTATCGGAAAAAGCAAAAGTGCCGACAAAAAAAGTTTTTTGGATATCTCGCTATATATACTTGCAAACGCCGGCAAAGAATTATCCATAGATAATGTCATAGCTGCATACAGGAAAGGCAACAGCGGGATATCGAGACGAACCATATACAATTATCTTGAGAGGATGAAAAAAGCATATCTTATACACGGAGTTGGAAGGTATAGTATTGCAGGAAAATCAGCTCTCAGTAACCGTGAAAAGCAATATGCTGTCGATACCGGCTTCAGAACGATCAACACTGATACCATCAACTATGAGGATACATTCTTTCTTGAAAATATCATATACAATGAACTTCTTTCCCGCAGATATACTGTGTTTGCCGGGAAAACAAAAAAAGGGGAGATTGATTTTGTTGCGATAAAAGGCGGCAGGAAATGTTTTATTCAGGTTTCTTACCTGCTCGCATCCGAAAAGACCATACAAAGAGAGTTCGGTGCCTACAGCAGGATCACCGATGCCTCTCCGAAATATGTCATGTCCCTTGACAAGATGGATCTAAGTCATGACGGGATCATTCACGTAAATATTATTGACTTCCTTCTTAGAAAAAAAGATCTTATAATGACATAAAAAATGACATAATGTTAATCAGTTTTACCAGACATAACAAATGAAAATGAATGAACCGGTTAATAAGAACGCAACAAAAAATGCAAGGAACCTCCTGAGTTATCTGTATGATACGGCCGGAAAGGCTGTCATATCAGGCCAGCATACGCAGACCAACTATATGGAGGAGGCAGTCTATATCAACGAAAAGACAGGAAAGAAGCCGAAACTCAGAGGCTTTGAGCTTCTGTCTTATTCCCCTAATATAAACTATGACGATGCCGGATACGAATGCCTGAAAGAGATATATGATAACAGAGGCACCTTACAAACGGCCTTAGACTGGGCAAAGAGCTCCGGCGGAATACTTACGTTTTCATTTCACTGGTTTTCCCCGCTGCACGGACACGACAAAAGCTTTTATGCCGCGAATACGGATTTTGACGCCGGAAGGATACTCACAGAGGGAACGCCGGAGAGGAAGGCTTTTTTCCATGACATGGATGTCGTCGCAGGATTACTGAAGCCCTTTCTTGATGAAGACATACCTGTGCTCTGGAGACCCTTCCATGAGTCTGACGGCGACTGGTTCTGGTGGGGAGCAAGAGGGCCGGAGACAGCAAGGGAACTCTATAAGCTGATGTATGAGTATTATACGGATACTCATCATCTGGATAATCTTCTCTGGGTATGGAACTGTGCCCTCAGGAAGGGTTACCCCGGAGATGAATATGTGGATGTGGTATCCATAGATGTTTATCTGCCTGAGTACGCTCCGACCGATTATCATGCGGAATACGAGAAGCTGGTTCGCAATACGACAGAAAACAAAGTCGCGGCGCTGGCTGAGGTCGGGTATCTCCCCGACATGCAGATGCTTGAAAAATCCCGCATCCCCTGGGCGTATTTCATGCTATGGTCCAAAGAATTCTGCATAGGTGAAAAATATAATACGACGGAGCGCTTAAGAGAAGTATACGGAAGCGGTCATGTGATCACCGGTTAGAAACCGCTGTCATTTCCGATCGCCGCGCCGAGGCTTCTGTATTCGCTTAAGAAATCCGCGGTATCCGCCTTCAGCACATCGACATTGCCGTCTTTTCCCGCCTGCTCAAGGCGCTTTGCTTTTTCATGCAGCTCCATGGCGCCTATGGACTTTGACATGCTCTTTAAGGAATGCATGAGCAGGGTATAATCATCGATGCGGTCTTCCTTAAGGCACTCCTCGATCTGCCGTGACTTTTCCACGACGGAGTCCGCATATGTTTCCAGTGCATACATATAATCGTCCGCGTCGCCGCAGTATTCTATCCCCTTCTCACAGTCAAGGGCTTTGATAGCCTTTATCCTGTCGGGGATATCCTCACAGGGAACGTCCGCTTCCTCCTCGTGGCTCATACCCGCACCGGCGCCGAGGTACTTTTTCATCATCTCTTCCATCTCGGATATATTGACCGGCTTGGACAGATAATCGGTAAAGCCCGCCTCCAGCAGCTTCTCCCTGTCTCCCGATATCGCGCTCGCTGTCAGGGCGATAATGGGAATACGCGCGGCCTTCTCCGGATATGATTCCCTGAGCTTCCGGACTGTTTCTATGCCGTGAAGTACCGGCATACGGTAATCAAGGAAAACGATGTCATAATCGGATGCTCCGATCTTTTCTATACACTCCTCTCCCCCTGAAGCCGTATCTATTATCATCTGCGAACGCTTGAGAAGCCCCGTAAGCACCTGAATATTCATGGGTATATCATCTACCACGAGGATCTTCCTTCCCGGAGCCGTGAAAAAGCTCTTATCCCTGTCTTTTTCCTTTGTTACCGAGGCCGAAGCAGCGGGATCGAATCCTCCGATCTCCTCCGGATCGGATATGTCCTGCCACAGATTGAAATAGAATCTTGACCCCTGTCCGTACGCGCTCTCCACCAAAAGATCGGAGCCCATCATCTGCAGAAGCTCCCGGCTTATGGAAAGCCCCAGCCCTGTCCCCTCTATGCTCCGGGTCTTTGAAACATCAAGCCTGTCGAAC
>CACZRA010000088.1 GCA_902783395.1 uncultured Lachnospiraceae bacterium | reverse complement strand
CTGTTCAGGAAGGACATTTCGTAAGGATAGGAAAGAACACCGCTTGAGGATAGGAGAATTGGAGGTAAGCAAAAATGATCTTTGCCGGAATAAAAAGCTTGAGAAGCCAAAGTGCAGAGAATGAGGTGTTATTATTATGAAAAAGGTAAAAGAAAAGTATTATTCTGATTATATAGAATTAGCCGGATCAAACACATGTAATACGGTTTATCCAATGGCCATAGCAGAAGGTGTTCAGCGGGGAGACATCTATATGGATAATATGGAAAAGCTTCAATATGCGTTATTCTGGCATGAAAGTGGTTTTGCGTATATTTCCGGACATCCAAATCCGGAAGACCTTGATGCTATATATGCACTTATGAAAAATGAGAGTGGAAACAATCCAAGACGCTTTTTATTGGAAACAAATGATGAGTCGGTCGCGGGGTATTTTCGGGAGAAAGAAGATATAGAGATGCATCCCAGATATGGGCTTCGTTTAAGAAAACTGCAGCCTGATGGAGAAATTCCGGAAGGATATGAACTGAGGGAGATTGATGAGAGTTTGCTTTCCCGGATAGAAGGCAGAGTTGTACCGTTGAATTTCTGGAGTAGTTCACAGGAATTTCTGACGAGAGGCAGGGGATATTGTCTTGTAAAGGATGATGATGTGGCTGCGGTTGCTTTTTCGGCAGCAGTCAGCAGCAGGCAGATAGACATCGGTATTGAGACAAGGGAAGCCCATCGGAGAAAAGGTTTGGCTGTCACAGCGGCAAAGAAGATGACGGAGTATGTACTGAGTATCGGGAAAGAACCGGTGTGGGATTGTGATGCCGCGAATGCAGGTTCAAGAGCTACAGCGGAAAGAGTCGGATTTGAAGTTGTGAAGCAGTATGCATACTTTAAAGTCAAACCAGAATAAAAAATACTACTGCATAAAACCATGTCGAGACTGTCTGGTTGTTCGCGAAGGAATAGCGTATCAAATCCGGCGGAGAGTCTTTCTTGCCTCAAAGCCGACGGGCTCCCCTGCCTTGGCAGGCAGAGCAATGGAAAACAGGATTAAGATCATATGAAGAAAGTAGTTATTTCAATAGATTCATTTAAAGGCAGCCTCAGTTCTGTCGAGGCTGGTGAATCCGTCAGGGAAGGCATTATCAGAGCATTTCCTGATACTGATGTGACAGTCCTACCTCTTGCGGACGGGGGAGAAGGCACAGTAAAAGTTCTTACAGCCGGTATGGGCGGAGAACTGTGTGATGTGAAAGTGTCCGATCCGCTTGGAAGAGAGATAACAGCCGGATATGGCATTGTGAATTCCGGTAAGACCGCTGTTATCGAAATGAGCGCTGCCGCGGGACTCACTCTTCTGAAAGAAGATGAGCGGAATCCATGGTACACAACCACCTATGGAGTGGGAGAGATCATAAGAGATGCAATAGAGAAAGGATGCAGGGATTTCATCATCGGGATAGGTGGGAGCGCAACGAATGACTGTGGTATAGGTATGCTGCAGGCTCTCGGATTCGGTATGCTTGGCGAGGGAGGAAAGCAGGTGCCTCACGGAGCACTTGGAGCAGGTCATGTCTCGGATATCAGGACAGATGGAGTAATAAAAGAATTAATAGACTGCCGTTTCAGGATAGCCTGTGATGTGAACAATCCATTATGCGGAG
This sequence comes from uncultured Lachnospiraceae bacterium, assembly GCA_902783395.1. Lineage (GTDB taxonomy): Bacteria > Bacillota > Clostridia > Lachnospirales > Lachnospiraceae > NK4A144. The sequence goes on along the minus strand of CACZRA010000088.1, from coordinate 921 downwards.
AAAACGGTGCAAGCCTTATTTTTGGGCCCCAGAAAGGGGCGGACGGCAATATGCCTATACAGATGGATTCATGGCTCAGACAGTTTTCCGGTATCGTGAAACAATACTGCCCGGACGCGGATCCGGACCAGCCGGGAGCAGGTGCTGCCGGTGGAATGGGCTTTGCGTTCAGTACTTTCCTGAACGGATCACTTGAACCCGGAATAGATATCGTGATGAAGGAGACTGGGCTCGAAGAGCATATTAAGGATGCGGACATCGTAGTTACGGGAGAAGGAAGGATAGACAGGCAGACAGCTATGGGGAAAGCTCCCATAGGGGTGGCTGGGATAGCAAAGAAGTATGGGAAGCCTGTGATAGCTTTTGCGGGGTGTATCGGCGAAGGGGCAGAAGAATGCAACTCCTGCGGGATGGATGCCTTTTTCCCTATAGTGAGAGGCCCTATATCATTAGAACAGGCAATGGATCCTGATACAGCACGAAAGAATCTGTGTGATACAGCGGAGCAGGTTTTCAGGATAATGAATGGAATACTATGAGAGACAAACCGAAGGTTCTTACGAAGATTGTTTCGGATGATGACAGATTCAATCTTTGATTTATTCGCCCTAATAGGGGAGATCGAGTATTGATATAGAGAGCAAATTATAAAAATGAACATCTACCAGTATAGCGTTTCTTAAATAACTACACCAAATGCTTGCCTGCTTACCCGATAGCACATATCAAAAAGCCTCGGTGGTCTTCGCTCCGCTACGGTCGGTGCTAAGCAGACAGGACGATGCCAGATGCGCATAGCGCATCTAAGAGGCACTCAAAATATGCCAAAGGGCATATTTTGCACTGGCTGTCTAGCACCCCGAAAAGATCCTTGATTTATACTATAAAATATAGTACTATAATTTATAGTATGAGGAGGAT
>CACZRA010000087.1 GCA_902783395.1 uncultured Lachnospiraceae bacterium | reverse complement strand
GTATATCAAAACATGCCCTTTGGCATGTTTTGGTCGCCTGGCAGAGAAAAATAACAAAACTATGCGCCTGCCAATGTATATGGTATAATACCCTCCATGTTTTACAATTCCGGAAAAATCGAAACCGACGCACTGCTCCTTGATGTAGACGGGACGCTTTGGGATTCCACGCCCATAGTTGCAAAAGCGTGGACGAAGGCTGCCGAAGAAACAGGCTTTGAAGGTCTTGATGTAAAGCCTGATACGCTGAAACAGCTTTTCGGCAAGACCATGGACGAGATAGCATATTCTCTTGTGCCGTGGGCTTCGAAGGAAAAGCGGGATGCCCTTATGGAAAAGTGCGTGATCTATGAACAGGAGGCTCTTGAAGAGGATCCCTGTGATATCTGCTATCCTGGTGTGCTCGATACGATAAAAAAACTGTCGGAAAGACTGCATATAGCCATTGTATCAAACTGTCAGTCAGGTTATATCGAGCTCTTTATGAGAAAAACGGGACTTACGGATAAGGAGATATCAGACAAAGAGTGCTTCGGGGATACCGGAAAGGGAAAGACGGATAATATACTCTCAGTCATAAAGAGAAACGGCTTCAAAAAGGCATACTATGTAGGAGATACCGAAGGAGACCGCATAGCGGTCAGGGCCGCCGGGATAGGTTTTATTTCCGCGGATTACGGCTTCGGTGAACCTGCGGAAGCAGATGCAGGGATAGATCGTTTTGACAGGCTGACGGAAATACTGAAATAGAGGCGGATATGGCAAAGAAGACAAAAGAGGAACTGGAAAGAGATATCCAGAGCAGGATCGACAAAGAAATGGAAAAGCGGGACCGGGCGGCAGCCGAGGCTCCGCAGAAGACGAGTGCACTTAAGGAGATATTCGACTGGGTTGCCGTTATTGTGATAGCGGTTCTCGTATCCTTCGTACTGCACACCTTTGTGATAGTGAACGCGACGGTGCCCACCTCTTCAATGGAGAACACGATCATGGCAGGAGACAGGGTCATAGGTTCAAGGCTTTATTACACGAGACATGATCCTGAAAGAGGGGATATCATTATGTTTGATTATCCCGATGATCCGAGCATACTTTATATAAAGAGAGTGATAGGTCTTCCCGGAGATCATATAGAGATCACGGGCGGGGTAGTTTATCTTAACGGGGAGCCTCTTGATGAGCCGTATCTTAACGTGGTGACGGAGGGAGAATGGGGGCCCTACGATGTGCCTCCCGGGTGTTATTTCATGATGGGAGACAACCGTAATGACAGCGCTGATTCCAGATACTGGCAGAATACTTATCTGACGAGAGACGGGATCGTAGGGAAAGCGGTGCTTAAGTACTGGAGAGGTTTTGAAAGGTTTTAACAGCAGGGAGAAACATTATGATTTCTGAAAAAATGGAAAAGCTTGTCGAAAACAACTCTGTCATAAGACAGATGTTTGAGGAAGGAAAGAGGATGGCCGGGGAATTCGGGGCGGATAATGTCTATGATTTCTCGATCGGAAATCCCAATGTGCCGGCACCAAAGAAGGTGCAGGAGACCATAGAGAGGCTCCTTAAGGAAGAGGATCCGGTGACGCTTCACGGCTACATGCCCAACGCCGGTTTTCCCGAAGTAAGGGCGAAGATCGCAGGATCGTTGAATAAAAGATTCGGCACGGCCTTCAGTGAGGAAAATATAATAATGACATCAGGGGCGGCTGGCGGACTCAACTGTGCTCTTAAGGCTTTGATAAATCCCGGTGATGAGGTTATTTCATTTGCGCCTTATTTCGTGGAATACAGAAATTACGTCGGGAACTTTGACGGGATCCTTAAGGAGACTGCCCTTGACACGGATACCTTCCAGCCGGATCTCGAGGCCTTTGAAAGATCGGTCACGGCAAAGACCAGGGCTCTTATCATCAATAATCCGAATAATCCTTCCGGGGTGATATATCCCGAAAGTACCATAAAGGGCATAGCTGATATCCTTTTGAAAAGACAGCAGGAGTACGGCAGCGAGATCTTCATCATCTCCGATGAGCCATACAGGGAGCTTGTTTATACAGACACTGAGGTTCCCTACATCACGAAATACTATCCCAATACGATAGTCGGCTATTCCTTCTCAAAGACGCTTTCTCTTCCCGGGGAAAGGATAGGTTATCTCGTAATCCCCTCGGAGGCAGCGGATTATGAAAGACTCTTTCAGGCAGTGACCATAGCGAACAGGGTTCTGGGCTTTGTTAACGCGCCCTCACTCATACAGAAGGTCGTGGCCGAATGCCTTGATGAAAAGGCGGATATAAGATTTTATGCGCGCAACAGGGACGTGCTCTATGACGCGCTCAAAGAGTACGGTTATTCATGCATCCGTCCCGAAGGAGCCTTTTATATGTTCATAAAGTCTCCGGTACCCGATGAAAAGGAATTCGTGGCGGAAGCAAAGAAGGAGCATATTCTCCTCGTTCCGGGCTCGTCATTTGCCTGTCCGGGATTTGTACGTCTGTCTTACTGCGTAGCCTATGAGACCTGCGTGAACTCACTGCCGGGCTTTAAGAGACTTGCAGAGAAATACGGCGTTAACACATTTTGATCCCCGTACGGTAGTAAATAATGAGCATAGAAGATAATATAAGAAAAGTGATCCCGTATGTTCCCGGGGAACAGCCGAAGGATAAGGTCATAAAGCTTAATACGAACGAATGCCCGTATCCGCCTTCACCCCGGGTGTTTGAAGCCCTGAAGGATATGGATTGGGAACGGCTCAGGCTTTATCCCGATCCTTTGATGTCGGAGCTTATAGAGAGTATCGCAGGATATTACGGCGTGAAGACCACCGAAGTCTTTGCGGGAGTGGGCTCGGATGATGTGCTTTCGATGTGCTTTCTTACGTTTTTCGCGGGTGACAGACCGGTTTTATTTCCGGATATCACCTATTCCTTTTATGATGTCTGGGCGGATGTCTACCGCATACCCTATGAGACAAAAAAACTGGATGAGGATTTCATGATAAAGGCGGAGGACTACTATGCCGCAAACGGCGGAGTGGTCATTGCCAATCCCAATGCCCCGACCGGCATAGGCGAAAGCCTTGATCTGATAAAAGATATCCTCGATCATAACAGGGATTCCGTGGTGATAGTTGATGAGGCATACATAGATTTCGGTGCGGACAGTGCGCTGCCCCTGATATCGGAATACGATAACCTCATAGTCGTAAGGACCATGTCCAAATCAAGAGCCATGGCCGGGATGAGGATAGGCTACTGCTTCGGAAATGAGAAGCTTATAAAATATCTGAATGACGTTAAATATTCCGTCAATTCCTATACCCTCAATATCCCCTCGATCGTCGCGGGAAAGGCAGCCATGGAGGACAGGGAGTATTTTGAAACCATAGTATCGCGTATAGTGAAAACGCGTGAAAAGACCGCAAAAGCCCTGGCGGATTCGGGCTTTGAGTTTTTCTTCTCCGATACCAACTTCCTTTTCGTAAAGCCCCCGGAGCAGTGTCCCGCTTCATATTTGTTTGAAAAGCTCAGGGAGAAGGGGATCTATGTCAGGTACTTCAATAAGGACAGGATAAAGGACCGGCTTCGCATCACCATAGGTACGGATGAAGAGATGGATGCGCTTACCGACGCGCTGAAGGAAATAACGGGGTAAGCTCCATGTTCAAAAAAGACAGGCTCAAAAGAAGGATATTAATGACGATACTGGGGGTTACCGTCTGCGGTTTCTCCGTGGGATTTTTTACTCATGCCATGCTCGGACTCGATCCCTTCCAGGTTTTCGCGCATGGTGTCTGGTCTCTGACTCCGATCGATTTCGGGACCTTTTACGTGATACTTAATGCGGTGATGCTCCTCATAATATTTTTCTGGAACCGCTCAAAGATCGGTCTCGGAACGGTCATAAATCTCTTCGGGGTCGGCTATATGGCGGAATTTACCGAGTGGCTGCTTAATAAATACAACCCTGATCCCTCGCTGCCCGTGAGGTTCGGATCACTTGCCGTAGGCGTCGTCGTGATGTGCTTTGCGTCCGCGTTTTATTTTACCGCGGATCTCGGCGTTTCTACATATGACGCGATAGCGATCACGATTTCCGAGAGACATCCTAAGCTTCAGTTCAGGTTCATAAGGATAACGACGGACCTTATCTGCGTCATAACAGGCTGGGCACTCGGCGCAAATGTGGGCATCGGAACGATAATAACGGCATTTTTTATGGGGCCTCTGATAGCGTTCTTCAATAAGACCGCGGCGGAGCCCGTGCTAAACAGGCAGGCCGTATAAAAATAAAGGAGAATAAGACAGACATGAGTTCATTTTTTTCATCACTTAAGGATCTTCCGATAGGTGTCAGATATCTTACGGAGTTCATAGTATCAATGATACCGCTGATAGAGCTGAGGGGCGCGATACCCATTGCGGCGGTCATGGGGCTTACGGATACCGTGCAGCATACGGTCATGACCTTCGTGGTGGCGATACTCGGCAATATGGTTCCGGTTCCTTTCATTTACCTTTTCGCCAGGAAGGTTCTGGAATGGGGGAAGGATAAGCCCATAATAGGAGGCTTCTTCAGATTCTGCCTTGAAAAGGGAGAAAAGGGCGGACAGAAGCTTCAGGCAAAAGCAGGACGCGGACTCTTTGTCGCTCTCGCGTTATTCGTCGGGATCCCTCTTCCGGGGACGGGGGCCTGGACCGGAACCCTGGCTGCGTCGATACTCGACATGAAATTCAAGGAAACCGTTGTAGCGGCCATGGTCGGTGTTCTCCTTGCCGGGATCATAATGCTGACCCTTTCGCTTGCCGGAGTATCTGCCTTCGGGGTAGTAACAGGATGAAGACCCTCATGTTTCGATCCGGCGCACCGGCAATGCGCTGAATTGTTGCGGAGGACAGGAAAAGGAGGTATAAATGGGGTTTTTTGACTGGGCCAAAGAAGTAGTAAATGATTATGTGGGAAAGCAGTCTCTTTTTGATGATTCCGGGATAGTATGCTTTGATGCCGGAGAGGCCTATGATACCGCGAAAAAGCTCAAAAGTGAAGACAGGATGAACGAGGCCGGGAACTGGTTCCTGAAGGCTGCGAACCTCGGAGATCTCCGCGCTATGGAGGAGCTTTCCATGATGTGCCTGGATGGCGATCCGCAGGCAGCGTACGATTACGCAAACAAAGCCTTTACCGGTGCAAATAAGCCCTATCCTGACTGCGGAGCCGTTGCGCTGGCGTATTGTCTGATCTTCGGGAGAGGATGTACACCGGACATACCCCGGGGTACTGAGCTCCTTAATAATACGATGAGAAATATAAGTGTTAACGGCGGTGAAGCTGCCCTTGCCATGACCCATATGCTGAGTGATGGTTTCGGACTCCCGCAGGACCGGTGGATGGCCGCGCGTTACTGTGAAAGGGCTTACGAAATATCCTTTGCTCTTTATCCTGACAGCCGCAAAAATCCCGACGTAGGCACGGATCTGTATAATACGGGACCCTCAGTGCTGCTTCCCGAATACGACAGGGTAGTTTCGGCGGATCCGCAGGCCGGAGTGGACGCGTTCCATAAGGCTGTTCCCGATCCGGATGAAGTGATAAAGTGGGGATACTGCCTGCTTTACCATGATATTCCCGATCCGCGCTACAGTGATGTGTATCATACACTGTATAAGTACTGCGTCTCAAACCACCGCCCGTTATTAGCCCAAATGGCTGCAAGAAAAGGAGCCGATGCAGATAATGAGGAATGTATTGCCGACTACTGTATCTGCCTGGGGACCGGAATGTGGAGGAACGGTTATGAGGCGGATGAATGGTTTGAAAAGATCCCCAATCTGTACTTTAAGAATGCCCAGCTTTATTATGATACCCTTATCGCGGTAGGAAAGGGACTGTATAAAGAAGACTCTGATGACGGTTACTACCGTATGCTGTTAGCCTACAATCTGCAGCAGAAAAATCCTGACATCATAGAGGATAAAGAGCTTGAGCCTCTGATGAACAGGGTCAGGGATGAGATAGACAGAAGGATAGAGAGAAATAAGAGGAAGTATGCTGAAATGTACCCTCAGACACCGGAACCTGCACCCGAGCCTCCGGTGTCACCCGCACCGGCAGCAGCCCCCGCACCGGCAGCAGCCCCTGTACCGGCAGCTCCCCGGTCCGCACCTGCTCCCAAAAGTCCTTTTCTTGCGCTTTACCTGTTTGGTGCCGCAAATGAAACGGATTTCTGGAACGGAACGGTCGCTGCCCGTGTCATCAATAAATCCCTGACACCTTTTGCGATGTTCAATCTCTACCTGAAGCGCCCGATATTCGAAGCAGGAAATTATACTCTGGTGTATACCTTTACAGATGATACGGGAGCCGTTACCTCCGAGGGTTCAACCGTCGTTGCCATGGGCATAGGAAGTGACCGCCTGGCCCAGGCATTTGCACTGGCCGGTGATCCGGAGGGGCTCTACAACGTAACCTTCACCATAAAAGAGCTTGGTACTGAAGGACTGTCCTATACCTATGCAGTGGTATCCTCAGAGGTTCCCTCTGCCGGCGTGAAAAAATATACTGCACCGGAATCTTCAAAAGACAGAGTAGCCGCCGTTGCCTTAAAGGGCACCAATGACGGCTCGGATTTCTGGGGCGGAAACGATGTCGGGGGTTCGGTTGATGAGAATCAGTACCGCTTTGCCATGTTCCAGATCTTTCTTCCCAGACCCTTTGCGGGAGACGGGGTAACGGAGCTCAGGATGGTGATACGTGACAGCTTCGGCAGCGTCATACGTGATGACTGCACTGATATCGAGGTCCATACCGGATACGACCGTTTCGCGAAATCCCTGCCGCTCATCCTCGATGACGGCAAGCGCATACCGCCGGATGATTATACGGCGGAGTTTTCTCTGGACGGTTCCGCACCGTATATACTTCCCTTCAGGATCAACGGATGAAAAAAGGCCTGACCCGGAGCTTTCCGGGTCAGGCCTGGTTATATCACCTTATGGGATATGCGTGTCCGTCGCCTGTCACTGCCTCATAGTATGAGAGACGGTCGGTTTCAAGTCTTATCTTATATTTGTGTCCTTCCTGTACATCGAATTCTATACCGCCTTCGATATTGTCGCAGTTTGCGTAATAGCCCGATACATACCTTTCGCTTCCGTCCGTTACATCGTACAGATACATTGAGAAGTGCCTGCTCGCATCCGTGCGTATCCCGCCGTTTACAAGATCCTCAACCTGTCCGCGTGTTACTATAGTGAGCTTATCTGATGCTGCCGTAAAGCTCTCTGTCGATGAGCTTTTTGCAAGATGAAGGTCAAATCTGCCGGTATCTCCCGAAAGGCTTATGTCTTCATTCTCCTCGTCGGGAAGGATTATGATCTGGTCATCGTTACTGCTGCTGCTTTCCTCCTTTGCCTTGGCCTCAGCCTCGGCCTTTGCCTTGGCTTCCGCTTCAGCTCTTGCCTTGGCCTCAGCCTCGGCATTATTTCCTTCTATGCTGAAGTTCTGGCTGTTTTCCCGGTATCCGCCTTTGCTGTCGGATGCGGACACCTTGTAGGTGTAACTGCCTGCGGAAAGATAGTTGAAGAGCATGGCGTTATCGATCGTGGAATACTTAAGCTTATAGTATGTGCCGCCCGGATTAATGCTCTTTGTATATACCGTGTTTCCGTTTGCGTCATATATGGTTCCGGTTACGTTGGTTATCGTATAGTTTGATGTGACCACACCGTCTATCGGATAGGTCCTGCCTTCCTTTATGCTGCCGATGGGACTTACTCCGGTTATGGCAAGCGAGGACTCTGCCTGCGCTGCGGGCTGGTCATAGCCCTTTATGCTGAAGGATCTTGAAACCTCTTTGTAATTTCCCTTTGCGTCGGAAGCGGTAACCTTATATGTATAGCTTCCTGCGGAAAGCTTGTTGAAGAGCATCGCATAGTCTATCTTTGAGTTCCTCAGCGCATAATATGTGCTGTTGGGAGCGACCGACTTTGAATAAATGCTTGAGCCGCTGCTCGAATATATTGTTCCGGTCACGTTGGTAATGGTGTAATTCGAATTGACCGTTCCGGTAAGTGAGTAAGTCTTACCCTCGTTGATCGTGCCTATCTCGCTGACATTGTTGATCGCAAGTGTCGATTCTGCGGACGTATTGCCGGATGAAGGCTGTACCGGGGTTGATGCCGTGCCCGATACTGGGTTGCTCCTGCAGTGATAGACAGACATTGCCTTGCCCTTTACGTTGATAAAATAGTCAACGGATTTTTCATATTCTATCGCGATCTTTTTTGTATTGTTTACATTTCCTTCAGCGGTATAGATAAAATCCGCGAGACCGTCGCCTGTGGTGTCCCTTGAATACATGAATACCATAAAGTGGGGCTCCTTGCCGTTTCCTGCAATCAGGATGTCGCCCGGAACCGCTTTGGCGAGCAGCTGCTGTACAGCGGTTTTGTAGGATTCGGG
>CACZRA010000086.1 GCA_902783395.1 uncultured Lachnospiraceae bacterium | reverse complement strand
ATTTCGCGGTAGTCATTATTCACCTCGTATCTGTGGCGGTGCCTTTCATTGATCACGCTCTTGCCGTAGAGGGCAAATGCTTTTGAATCCTCCGCCAGGACACAGGGATAGGAGCCGAGGCGGAGCGTCCCACCTATATCCGTGACTCCCTGCTGGTCGGGCATCAAAGCTATGACGGGCTCCGGGGTTTCGGGCTCAAGCTCTATGGAGTGGGCCCCCTCAAGTCCGCATATGTCCCTTGCATATTCGACTATAGCCATCTGCATGCCAAGGCAGATCCCCAGGTAGGGCAGCCCGCTCTCCCTCGCGTACCTTATCGCATAGATCATGCCGTCTATACCCCTGTCCCCGAAACCTCCGGGGACTATAAGTCCGTCCACGTCTCCCAGTACTTCAGCCGCATTAGTTTCCGTCACCTGCTCCGAATCTATCCATTTGATGTCCACCACCGCATGATTGTCTATGCCTCCGTGCTTAAGGGCTTCAACCACGGATATGTATGCGTCATGAAGAGCCGTGTATTTGCCGCAGAGCGCTATGGTCACATGCCTTGTCGGATTCTTAAGCCTTTGAAGCATCTCCTTCCAGTCGGAAAGATCAGGACTTCGGTCTTCGATCTTAAGCGCATCGCAGACTTCTTTGGCAAGCTTCTCTTCTTCCAAAACTATAGGGACTTCATACAGATAATCCTGATCCAGATTATTGAAAACGCGCTCTTTAGGTACATTACAAAAGAGCGCGATCTTGTTTCTCGTATTCTCATCGAGAGGATATTCGGAACGGCAGACTATCATATCCGCATGGAGTCCAAGTCCCTGAAGCTCCCTGACGGATGCCTGGGTAGGCTTTGTCTTCATCTCCTGTGAAGCCTTAAGATACGGGATAAGTGTCACATGTACAAGAATGGCGTTTTCGGAGCCAACCTCGTTCTGGAACTGACGGATCGCCTCCAGGAAGGGCTGGCTTTCTATATCTCCGACGGTACCGCCGATCTCTATTATCGCTATGTGCATATCCTCGTCGGTGGTATTGCGGTAGAACCTGCTTTTTATCTCGTTGGTGATATGAGGGATCACCTGAACGGTCCCTCCTCCGTAGTCTCCCCTGCGTTCCTTGTTTAGTACAGACCAGTATATCTTTCCGGTAGTTACGTTTGAATTGAAATTCAGGCTTTCATCTATGAAACGCTCGTAATGTCCGAGATCAAGATCCGTTTCCGTTCCGTCATCCGTTACAAAAACCTCCCCGTGCTGGGTCGGGTTCATCGTACCCGGATCTATGTTTATATACGGATCGAATTTCTGCATCGTGACCGTGTAACCCCTCGCCTTCAGAAGACGTCCCAGCGATGCCGCCGTTATCCCCTTTCCGAGTCCCGATACCACACCTCCGGTCACAAATACATATTTGACACCCATAATCCCTCCAAAAAATGAGAAAAAGACCCAGCCAAAAAGGCTGCGTCTTTGCAGTAACAGTTCCGTATGTCCTTAACGAGTTGATTTTATTCCCTTACGGCCCGGATTGTCAAGTCCGGCTAAACGGTAACCCCGGCTATTTCATATGCAGCCTGTTCTGGGCATCCATGAAGGTCTCCTGAAGATCCTTTTTTTCGGAAAACAGGGAGTATGCACTGTAAAGATATACCGAGCAGGGAATACCGGCTATCTCATGGATATCCTCGACATCACCTTTCACGGCCTCCACAGTATCGATTATCTCCTTCTCATCCTGAAACTGTCTGGCTATCATGAAATGATCGGTAAAGAGCCTCCCGGCTATCCCCTTCACACCGACAATCCGCTGTATCCTGTCTGATATCTTCTTAAGCAGTTTAAAGCTCCATTCATGGCCGTAGTTCTCGCTGAAAAGATGGAAATGGCTCACATCAAACATTATGATCGCAAAATCAGCCTGCTCTACGGCGTATCCGTCCTGATACTTCAGCAGTGCCTCCATAAGTCCCAGAAAATTGAGCGTCCCCGTCATCGGATCATTCTGTATAAGCTGTTTTATCTCGACATTCCTGCTCTTCTGGTCAGTCACATCAAGGAAGTATCCCATGAGTCCCACTATATCCCCATTGACATATATGGGCATCTTGCTGGCAAGTATATTCCTGATCTCTCCCCTGCAGATACAGGTTCCCGGGACAAGGTAGGTCTGTCCTCCTCCGGACAGGATCTTCTCTTCATCTGACTTGTACGGCTCAGGGTCCACATGCCATCCGACATCCTCATCTGTCTTTCCGATAAGCTCTTCCTCTGAGGAAAAGCCGTAATAATCAAGAAATTTCTTGTTTACGCCTATGAAGCGGCGTTCCTTGTCCTTCCAGAAAAAACCGTTGTCTGAATTATTGCGGAAATTATTCCACAGCACTTCCGGTGTGATGACTTTATCAGCGGCGCCATCCCCGTATTCTCCGGCTGTCCTGTCTCCGTGGAGTCTCGCGACAGCCTCCTGAGACAGTCTCCTGAAGCACGACAATACCTTACGCTCTCTTTTGTCTCCGTCATAAAGGAATGAATAAAGCGACCAGATATATGTGCCCTGGGAAGTTCTCGTCCTGAAGGGTTCCTGTATATGACGCGTACGGCTTTCATCGATCCTCTGTTCTATAGTGGAAAGATCCGTGAACCTTATAAACTTCTCTCTGTCCTCGGGAAATATCTCATGCTCGGCATAATCCCTCAGCTCTTCTGCCGCATTTCTCCGGTTATAAGTATGCTCTGTCTGTACGCTGCTGTATATGGTCTCTGACATCCCGGTGTTAAGATCCACCAGAGTTATCATCTCATATATCGAGCAGAGGCTCCGCATATGATCCGAAAGCACCGTGCTCTTTGTGATAAGTGAATCATCCGAAAGATTATGCAGGATACAGATATAGGCATGACCTCCGGGATATCCCGCAATGGCTCTTATCTGGGCATAGCAATAGGTCTTTCCCCTTATGAAATCGATCTTCACAACATCCTTCGTGCTCTCTGCCTTTGCCATCATGGCAAGAAATCTCTCACGGAGAGGCGAATCTCCTTTTGCAAACTCCCGCTCAACCATTTCAGTCGACTCGATCCCAAGCTCGCGCAGGGTTCTCCTGTAATTTTCATTGACAAAGAGATAATGTATCCTTCCGCCTTCGTATTCCACAAAGGAGATCGGTATCTGCTCCTCCTGGTCCACGGAGTTTTCATCCCCCTCTGCAATGGTATCCAGAGGTTTGGCGCTGAGAACGTTCACCCTGCCTATATCATGATAGTATTGCTGCTTTACCGGAGATTCAAGATTGTAGCCGTTCTCCCTGAGATATGAAAGGCATTCCTCATAGGGCATGGGTTTTCCGATGTAATAGCCCTGAGCCTTTTCGCAGCCTATGCTCTTGAGAAATTCAAACTGCTCCCTGGTCTCAACTCCTTCGGCTAAAGTATGGACCCCTATACGCTTCGACATATCAACTATGGATTTTACGATCTCTTTTGATCTCGCATCAAAATCACGCAGGAAGACCATGTCGATCTTAAGGGTGTCAAAATGATAATCCTTTAATACATTCAGGGAGGAATAACCGCTTCCGAAATCATCCATCCAGACCCTGAAGCCCTTCTCCCAGAACCTGTCTATGACCTCGTGCATCCTCGTATCATCGCTGTCCATCATGCTCTCGGTTATCTCAACTCTCAGAGCATCTCTCGGAACCTTATTGGCCCTTATCTCATCCTCTATGACATTGTGTACATCCATCAGCTTGAAATCAAGACGTGAAAGATTGAAGGATATTGTTACTATCCGGCCGTGTCCGGCCATAGACCGGGAGTAATCCTCACAGATCCTTTTGATGATACAGCTGTCAAGCTTGTGGATAAGCTTCGCTTCTTCAAGGACTCCAATGAAAGCATCGGGCGGAAACATGCCGTATACGGGATCGATCCATCTGGCAAGAGCCTCCATGCCGCAGACCTCTCCCGTAAGAGTACGGGCAACGGGCTGGTAATAGGCCGTGATCCACCCCTCGGATACAGCTCTGTCAAGATTTTCCGTGATGTATTTTTTCAGCTCTTCTCCGGCAGGTCTTGTTTTTTCGCCCATTATCCCCCCTAAGGAAATACAAGGCGACACAAACCGGTGTGTCGCCTGATACTTTTCCATCCTGAACTATAGTGTTTTCAAACTTTATGAGAAGACTACCTTGCGGATCATTTCCTCTCCGTTTGCGTTCTCATCCGTGACCACATTCCCAGCCGCCTGTGCATTCGCTGCCAGTGTCTGTGCATCGAGAGTTTCAATGATCTCCATTCGATCCTCGGCGGATATGGTATTATTATTCGCCTCATCGGAGAAAGCCGTCTCTATCTGCTGCAGATCCCTTTGTCCTGACTCCTCAAGAACGGCTGCTCCTGTCATCTGATTCCCGAAGGTCGCATTGTTCTCTGATTCGGCCTCACGCTCTGCTTCTCTTGATTCCATCTCCTGATCATAATCGATCTTTGAGATCTCTCCCTGCAGATACATCTGCTCGAGCTTCATGTCGGAGATACCCTGATAGTTCTGAAGCTTCTGGGTATATTCTTCTTCCTCTTCCTCCTGCTCTGCTCTTTCGTTCCCTGCCTCTATCGCCTCTTCAGTACGGCTGGTCCCCCCGAGGGTCCTTTCCGTGCTTTGGGCTATAGCCTCTTCCGTAAGGCCGGTATTGATACGTGCTTCCTCGACAGACTCCATGATGGCCTGCTGTGTTTCAGTCCCTTCCAGAGCAGTCTCGGCACTACGGGCCATCGCCTCCTCAGTAACACTTCCTGCCGGATTCTGATCCTGTCTTACCTCCATATGGCCGAAAGCATCCTCTTCAAGCCTCTCCCTGCTCGTCTCACTGGCCTGAACGGTGTCCCCGTCTTCGGATACCGCGATCACGTCCTCAAGCTGCTCTTTTCTTATCTCCGCGCTTCTGTTTCTCTGGGCTTCGGCAGCTTCCTTCGCCTTATCCGCCGCCTTTGAGATCGCAGACGGCTCAGACCCGGGAGTATTAGTATTCCTTACATTGCTCCTTATCACCGGAGCCGGTGTCGTATTAACGTTATTGATCGGATTTACAGAAATGTCAGCCATAACCTTCTCCTTTCCGGAGATCATTTCCTCCTTGGAAAATCCACCTACTAGATAATCATTATTTGGTTTTGGACGCCAAAAGTCCAATTACTTTTGGCACTTAAAAACATTTTATCATTATCGCCCAATAATAACAACTATAATTTTGACTTCCAGGAACTCAGGATTGTATCCCGTAAAAATCAAAGGCGAGCATGGTGAGGTCATCAAACTGCGGAGCATCACCTACAAACTCATCCACGGAGCTCTTGACGTTCTTCAGAAGCTGTTCAACGGAAGCATCCGGATCCTTATTCAGCGCCTCCAGCATCCTTTCCGTACCGTAAAGCTCGTTATAGGCATTGGTCGCCTCCGGTACACCGTCAGTATAAACGAACAGCGAATCCCCGGGGTTGAGCTCGAATTCATGCTGTTTGAAGGGGATACCCTCCATTGTGGCTACAGCCGGTGAATGCCTGTATTCCACAAGCTCGAACTTTCCGCCCTTCCTCTTTATCGTAGGGTGCTCGTGTCCCGCATTGGACGCTACGCCCTTACCCGTTGATATCTCAATGATAGCCATCCATACGGTAACGAAAAGCTCCGCTTCATTGCCCTCACACAGCTGGTCGTTCGCATAGGACAGAACCTCTGACGGTGAGCCTCCCATCATGGCACGGTTCTTGATATGGGTCTTCGCGATGACCATGAAGAGTGCCGCGGGAACTCCCTTACCTGACACATCAGCCATTACAAGACCAATATGATCGTCGTCCACAAGGAAGAAATCATAGAAGTCTCCTCCAACCTCCTTTGCAGGATCCATGGAAGCATAGATATCAAACTCTTTTCTTTCGGGGAAAGGAGGGAAGATCCTGGGCAGCATATCGGCCTGTATCTGTGTCGCGACATTGAGCTCTGCTCCGATACGCTCCTTCTCGGCTGTTATCTTTGTGACCTCATCTATGTACTGCTTCATTCGTTCGGTCATGTTCTTGAAGGATCTTGCCAGCAGCTCTATCTCATCACCGGTCTTCTCATTCCATTCAAAATCAAGGTTATCTCCCTCGATATTGCTTACCTTATTGGTGAGCTTCTTTACGGGAGCAACAATGGATCTTGTCATCCTGATCGAGATCAATACCGCTATGACAACCGCAAGGATACCTGCTGTCAGAACGCTGAGTATCATGGTCGTGAAGGACTCAGACGTTGCTCTTTCAGTTTCCTCTGTTATGGAATTGAGGGAAGCTAACAGCTCTGTGGTCGAAGCCATAACGGTCTTCTCAGGGAGCATTATCATAAATGACCATCCGACGGTTTCCATCATGGCATACGCCACATAATAATTCTCACCGTTATAATTGATCACCCTGTAATCCTCGCTTCCGCTCAGGGCATCCGTCACCAGATTGGCAAATTCCTTATTCTCCGAATGTCTCAGGTCAAAGTCCGCCGTTTCCCTCGTGATCGTCAGTATTCCTGTTTTGTCGGAGGAAAAAAGAAGCTGTCCCTGGTTATTGATGATACATGCAATGCCGTTTTCGCCGAGATTTGTCGATTTGACCATTTCATCGACATCATCGAGATACATTCCCGCACACGCAACACCCATGAACTGTCCGTTCTTTGTTACGGGAGAACCGCACATCATTCCTATACGCTTCCCGCTGGTCTCCGGGATAACGTTTGTGAAATGAGTCACTCCCGCTTCTTTTGTCTCATAGTACCAGGGCCGTTCATGCGCTTCATAAAACTTCACGTTTCCGTTCTCATCTATCTTATCATCGGAATCCTTGTCAGCTTCTATCATAAGTCCTGATTCCGTGGCAATATAACATTTTGCCATCGCTGGATTTCCTGCATGCGAGGAAAGCAGGGTGTTCTGCTCGTTACCGAGAAGCCCCACCTCGTCCTTCACGGAGGGCAGAGACATGTTCGTCTTTTCACTGTGTGTCAGGTGGACTACCAGCTTGCCTTCATTCTCCGCTTTAGGCTCCGGTACATCGACCCGCCCGAATTCGGATGCGTGCTCATAAAGATAAGTGGCATCAGATGCAAGAAGCTCCACGGATGATTTGAAATGTCCGAAATTAGAGTCGACTATGTCCGCCTGGCTCATGGCAATCTGAAGCAGGTGCTCCGTTACCTCTTCTTCCATCGAGCTCGACGATATCTCTCCCGCCTCATCCCCGAGCTTTCCGTTATAATCCACGATAACCTCCTGCACTGAGTTCATGCGCAGGACAATAATGACCGATACAACTAAGATCGTCATTAAGACCAGCGCCATCATGGCGAGAATTATCTTGGTTCCGAGAGTTTTGTACTTGCTGTTATTCATATTTCCTCCGTATGCACAGTCCGCCTTGCCCTGTAGTACCTGAGCACTTCCTCAAGCAGAGCCTGAAACCCTTCCGTAAGCTTAAACTCCTCAAAACAGAAGAATACATCTCCTGTATACTGCATATATATCTGTTCCCTCTTATTGCACAGGGCTCTGACCCCGGTAAAGAAAAAGCCCTCGCCGGCAAGCTCTTCATAGGCTGTCAGGGCGCTTTTTCCGTCCACAGGAAGGATCAGCTGTATGGTCCAGTATTTTTCATTGTGCGATGACTTTATCTCCCTGATCCTCTCTATAAAGTCCTCTCCTATCACCGTCACAGTTATGCTGATGCTCTGCTCCCTGTTATTGACCGATACATCCAGCTCCGTCCGAGAACCGGAAACCTGATCATCAGCCTCGGGAAGCCTGCTTATGATATTGAATCTGACATCAAGGCTTTGATAAATCCTGCTCACAGTCTCTTTGATGTCCGGATGGATATAGATATCTCCGACATCACGCTTATCAACGGGAAGGATCATGATAGCCTGTCCGTATTTTTCACTGCTCCCGAGATAAAAACTGTTGTGCATTTTGGATGTCAGATGACTGCCGAACTGAAAAGCAACCGGTACCATGCCGGCCCTTGTACACATCTCCTGGGTGATACTGTGAAAGATCACCATTGAAGCGTAAATACAGCTCGGATGAAGTGACTTTGCTACCTCATAGGTATATTTCACAAGCTCATAGGGAAGCCCGTAGCCTCTGTAGTCTTTCCTGAATATCTGTGATGCCGCCTCGAGTCTCGTATCCTTGGGATCATGCGGTACCAGTGACTGTATGCCGCATACATCATCTCCGCAGAACGCAAGAAACAGAAAGAGCCTGCCGCTCTCTGTCTCCTCCGACAACAGCTTTTTATCATAATACTCCCTGCGGTAATAGGTATCGCCGTATTCTTCTTCTACGCATTTTATCACGGCATCTTCATCGCCGCAATGAAACGGACGCAGGGTAAAGGTCTTTTGAACCGAGGTTTTATGATGTATAAGCGTTACTTCTCCCGGTTGTATCTCTTTCATTTTTTTGCTGTCTTTCCTCCCATCGTTACGATGAGATTATTCACTCCAAATGTACTGGTGTATTTTACATCATGCACCAGCTTCTCCACAACATTCATTCCGAAGGATTCATCCATCATGAAATCCTCAGGTGAAAGAGTGCTCTTCTGTCTTATATACCACTCGACCGGATTAAAGGTCGCACCTTCACATCTCATCCGGATAAGGACCTCTTCCCTGACCAGGGATATCCTCAGATCTATCTTTGAATCTTTTTTTTCAAAGCAGTGTCTCGCAAGGACCACAAGAAGCTCCTCCACCACCAGCGGAAGCTTCATGCAGAGGGCAGGTGAAACACCGTTATCTTCACAGAAGGCTACTACCCGTCCCGAGGTTTCCACCGCACCGTCTTCGGTACCATCAGACACGGTCGAGAAAAACTTCTCCGCATAATCCTTATGCTCAAGAAGGATACCCTGCAGATTGGGATCTGTTTTTATCCTTATCCGGCTGTATATGAACATTACGACAAAATCAAAAAGCTCCGCGGTAATAAAAGCTATGCCGTACCAGTTGGATCTGTCAAAGCTGAGGTGTACGGCGGTAAACGCAACCACAAGAACAAAGGCATGCATAAAGGTAAGCAGCATGGCATTCCTGTTCTCTCCTATCGCGGTATAATAGTAAATGAAAATGTTCATCATTGAAGCCGGGATGAAGCTTATCCCCACAAGCCTTACAAGAAGAACCGTCTCAGCGATATGATCTGCCCCGGATATACCGAATGCCTGAACGATAGGCGTCGAAAAGACAAAGATCAGTGTGGCAAGCAGGACATGAAAAATGGTCGAATAAAAGAGGCTTATATTCAGTGCCTGCCTCTGCCCCTTCCTGTCTCTTTCACCGAAAAGCACGCCTATTATCGGTGATACCGCCTGAGCGAATCCCGTAACGGAAGCCGAGGCGAGATTTATTATCGAACAGCCGACCGCAAGACTCTGAAGGCCGCTTTGTCCCAGATATTTCGAAACAAGAAGATTCAGCATGACCGTCCTTATCATCTTGCACAGATTGTTAAGTCCGGCTGCTCCTCCGAAAGCAGCGATGGATACTGTCATCTTGAGAAGCTCATCATTGTCGGGACGCTTCATCTTGTACAGATTGTTTTTTCTTATCAGGAAGAAAAGACCGGCCGCATTGGCGACCAGCATTGAGATGATATATCCGAGAGCGACACCGGTCGCCCCCATGTCCAGCCTTAAAAAGGTATAGACAAGAACTACATCCAATATCCCCATAGCGCCGAAGGAATACATACCGTAGCGCCCCTTTCCTATGAGCCTCAGAAAATTAAAAGGGAAATACATGAATGTGTTTAAGAAGCCGAAAGCTATGACAAGCCTGCCGTAGTCCGCACCGATACGATACGCATCTGCGTTTCCGCCAAGCATGGCAAAAAGGCCGTCAAAAAAGATCAGGCACGGGATCGATATGGCTATCGGAATAACAAGGGAAAGCACAAGCGAGAACCGCTCATACTTACCTGCAGTCTCATAATCCTGCCGGCCTATGGCGATCGAAGATCTTGTCGCCGCGCCGGCAGAAATAAGGCATCCTAACATCGCATAAAGGAAAGTAAAGCTGGACAGTATATTCATAGCTGCCAGTACTTCCTTCCCCAAGAAATTACCCGCCAGGAGCGTGTTCCCGAAGGACGAGAACGTCGTCCCCAAAAGAGCCATTATAGTCGGTGTCAGGAATTTTCTATAAGTCCGTCTGATAAAAATGTCTTCTGTCTGCATATTTTGTCAACCCGACCTAAATCCCAACACCGCGTATTTTGAATCTATTCCGT
Source organism: uncultured Lachnospiraceae bacterium (assembly GCA_902783395.1). Classification (GTDB taxonomy): domain Bacteria; phylum Bacillota; class Clostridia; order Lachnospirales; family Lachnospiraceae; genus NK4A144. The sequence continues at coordinate 2,271 of CACZRA010000086.1, read as the reverse complement.
TTATGGATCCTGTCAGGGATAAACGGCTTATGACTCTATAGTAAGGATATCTACAAATCCGGTTACGTCAAAGATCTCCATTACCTCTTCGCTTGCACCGCGGATTACCATGGATCCCTGTTTGTTCATTACCTTCTGTGCCGAAAGAAGGACTCTGAGACCTGCTGATGAGATATAAGCAAGATCCTTGATCTCAAAAACAAGCTCCGTCACTCCGTCAAGAGCGCTCTTAAGCTCTGTCTCAAGCTGAGGTGCAGTCGTGGTGTCAAGCCTTCCCTCAAGCCCGATCGTAAGTTTGGTTCCCTCTTTGCTCTGTGTAATGTTCATTTTATTTCCTCCAAGCTTTATATATTACAATATTTCAAATCCAACTAAATAATGATTATATAACAATCCGATAATATTCTTCAACTCTTAACGAATATATTTTTCAGGTCATCCCTGTTCGAATTTTTTGGTTATGACCATTTCCAGCTTATCCTGTCTGATCCCGACCTTGATGTCATCAGCGATATTGGCAACGATGGATTTCTCAAGCTCATCCCATGCCTCCTGATACGAATCCTTATCACTCCCGGCATCAGCATCGGAGAGGCTGTCCTTGTACTGATTGAGTGACCAGGTGAGCATCGCCTGACTCATTGTCTCATTGTCCATACCCATCATACCATACGATACCGGGTTTACGCCGTACTGCACCTGAAGCTTCCCGACTTCATTGTAGTCCTCAAGACCGACCTCTATAAGCTCTCTGATCTTTCCCATTATACCTTTGACCGCCGAATTCTTCTTAGATGAAGAAGCAGCTATAAGCTCTCTTCGCTTATCGGAATTCATTTCAGTCTCTGCTTCCAGATGAATGGATACCTCATCCCCTTCCTTCTGCAAGTAGAAATCTGCCGTGAACTCTCCCGCGATAGTCTGAACCATGCCGAGCATTTCCTCGGTGAGGAGTCTGAGGTGCATGGTCTGTTTGCGTGAAAATTTGTTATCTGCGGCAAAGCTCTCTACGATCTCAAAGGCTTTGTCAAATCCCTGACGATCATTTCTGACAAATGTCTTTTCGGTTATCATCTTCTCCTCCTGTTTTCTGTCCAACACATATATTTATACGATATAAAGCCGAAAAAAATCAAGTTAATTAATTTCTGCCGGAAAATCTCATCTGGGCATCATATACCGAATATCCTCTCATGCTTCTGCGCATCTGCTTTACTGTTACGGCATCGGGCTTTTTTCCGTTATCCAGATCATTAAGGAGCAGGTCCATCTGTGCCCTCATCGTCTGCATCATTCCCGCCATGTTTCTCATTATATCGATGATGTTGCGGTGGTTTTCTTTAACGAAATCCCCCATATCTCCTTCTGTGATACGAAGGGCATATACATCGGAATAAGCCTTGACCGTGTATATGGCCGGCTTCTTCAGCAGCAGACCGAACTCGCCGAAGCATGCCTGCGGACCTATGATTCCGATAAGACTCTCCTGCTTCGTCCCGTATCCCGTATAGACCTCAGCATGTCCCCTGATGATCTTGTACATATCGTGATTGATATCACCCTCTCTGAGGATTATCGAATCCTCGGGGAACTTCAGGATCCTGGGATCATTTCCCGCTGTCTGCCCTCTGTTGTCCATTGTAATCCCCTTCCTGACCGGGCAGTCATATGCCCTTTGTCCGAAAAACAGAATGAAAGAGGACTACCGCCAAGGCAGTCCTCTGTATTCCTGTATCACGGATTATTTGTAATTAACGATCTTGCCGAAATCGGGCTTTAAGGAAGCACCTCCGACCAGACCTCCGTCAATATCGGGCTTTGAGAAAAGCTCGGCAGCGTTTTCGGCATTCACAGATCCGCCGTACTGAATGATGATGGCATCAGCCACATCATCACTGTAGAGCTCCTTTATGCACGCTCTTATTGCCGCGCATACTTCTTCTGCCTGATCCGAAGTAGCAGTCTTTCCGGTACCTATAGCCCAGATAGGCTCATAAGCTATGACAGCCTTCTTAGCCTGGTCTGCGGTCACATTCTGGAAAGCGATCTTTATCTGCATCCTGATCCAGTCGATCGTGATGCCCTGTTCTCTCTGCGTCAGTGACTCTCCGCAGCAGATGACGGGTACAAGGCCGTGCTCGAATGCCTTGAGCACCTTCTTGTTTACGGTCTCATCTGTCTCTCCGAAGTATTCTCTCCTCTCGGAGTGTCCGATGATGACATGGGTAGCACCTGAGTCTACTACCATATCAGGGGAGATCTCGCCTGTAT
>CACZRA010000085.1 GCA_902783395.1 uncultured Lachnospiraceae bacterium | reverse complement strand
CGGCTTTCTTATGAAGATTGAATAGTGTGTTCATAGCATCGATAGGTGTCATCATATCCAGATTCAGGTTTTTGAGCTCCGTTATCACATCGCTGTCATGATCCATATCAAAGAGGGAAATCTGATGAAGATCAATATCATCCGGCATATGCTTCTTACCGTGCTTTGCGATATTCCCGGCTTTTTCGGTTATATCCGAGCCCGCGAGCTCTGCCGCTATCTCCTGAGCCCTGTTTATAACGATTTCAGGAACGCCCGCAAGGCGCGCCACATGTATTCCGTATGACCTGTCGGCTCCTCCGCGCACGACCTTCCTGAGAAAGACGACATTCTCTCCTGCCTCCTTGACGGCAAAGCAGTAGTTCTTTGCCCCGTCCACCTTTCCCTCAAGCTCGGTCAGCTCATGATAATGAGTGGCAAAAAGTGTCTTCGCGCCGCATTTCTTTCTGTCACTGATATACTCAACAACTGCCCAGGCAATGGCAAGACCGTCATAGGTCGAGGTTCCCCTGCCTATCTCATCAAGAATAAGGAGCGAATTCTTCGTTGCGTTTCTCAGGATGTTCGCTACCTCCGTCATCTCGACCATAAAGGTTGACTGACCTGATGCGAGATCATCCGATGCCCCGACTCTCGTGAATATCCTGTCAATGATGCAGATGTCCGCTCTTTCACAGGGAACAAAGGAACCCATATGTGCCATGAGGGCGATAAGCGCGGTAAGTCTCATGTATGTTGATTTACCAGCCATATTAGGTCCGGTAATAATGGATATCCTGTCATTTTCGGAATCAAGATATACGTCATTTGCCACAAACTGACCGTCACGAAGCATCCTTTCCACCACAGGATGTCTGCCCTTTTTTATATCTATGATACCTTTTTTATTTATCGCAGGCCTGACAAAGCCGTTATGCTCCGCCACATATGAAAGTGAGCACAGCACATCAATATACGCGATGGCTCTTGCGGTATCCTGAAGTCTCCCGATATTTGCAGCCAGAGTATTTCTCACATCAATGAAAAGATCCTTCTCAAGCGATATCAGCCTGTCCTCTGAATTAAGTATTTTGTCTTCCATATCCTTGAGCTCCGGAGTAGTATATCTCTCTCCGCCGCTTAAGGTCTGTTTTCTCACAAAGAAATCGGGGACAAGGTCCAGATACGAGTTCGTGACCTCGAAATAATATCCGAATACCTTGTTATACTTTATCTTAAGGTTCTTGATCCCGGTACTCTCTCTTGTCTTTGATTCGAGGGACATGAGCCATTCCTTCCCCTCGGTTTTTGCCTTTCTTAAGCTGTCAGCTTCCGGAGAATAGCCCTCACGTATTATCCCGCCTTCGTGCATACTGACAGGAGGCTCGTCACATATGGCACTGCATATGAGCTCATACATATCTTCAAGCGGATCTATGGCATCCGCAAGCTTTTCCGTAAGCTTTGAGCCCAGCCCTTTCATTATCTGTTTTACCGGTCCGAGCATTGAAAGAGAGGATCTCAGAGCCACGATATCCCTCGGATTCGCCGTACCGAAGGAAACCTTCCCCATAAGTCTTTCTATGTCATATACGGAATTTAAGTATTCTCTGATCTCATCCCTGTCCGCTATCTTTTCGGAAAGCTCCTCGACAGCATCCAGTCTTTCTTCAATGAGCTTCTTGTCTGCCAGAGGCTGCTCCATGAACTGCCTCAGCCGTCTGGCTCCCATGGCGGTTCTGGTCTTGTCCAGTATCCAGATAAGAGAGCCGCGCTTTTCCTTTTCCCTTAGAGTCGCAGTAAGCTCCAGATTTCTTCTTGTGGAGCTGTCCACCATCATGAAACCATTTTCCTGAAGTATCCCTATATGTATGATATTCCCGAGATCGTTCTTCTGTGTCTCCGTAAGATATGTGAGCAGAGCTCCGGATGCAACCATCCCCTGGGGAATGTCATGCAGCCCGAGTCCGTCCGTATTCGACACTTTAAAATGATCCTTCAGGATCTTATCGGATGACTCCTCATCAAAATATCTTCCCGGAAGGGAATTTATCTGAATATGATGCATCACTCTCAGCTCATCTGTATCTATTCCGGACATAAAAAAAGCTTCATTGCAGATTATTTCTTTTGGAGAAAATCTCAGTATCTCATCCCTGAGACTCCTGCAGTCCCCTGTCTCCGTCACGTAAAATTCACCCGTGGTGACATCCGATACGGCAATACCGAAAGGAACGGAGGAATAAAAGATACTCATGATATAAGAATTGACAGAGCTGTCCAGATCCGAGATGCTTGTATTTGTACCGGGCGTGACCACTCTTATCACTCCCCGCTTTACTATCCCCTTTGCCTCATCCGGATCTTCAAGCTGCTCACAGATAGCGACCTTATACCCCTTTTCCACCAGTCTTGTCATATATGACTCATACGCATGAAAGGGTATCCCGCACATGGGGGCACGTTCCTCAAGACCGCAGGCTCTCCCTGTAAGTGTAAGCTCAAGGGCCCTTGATACCTCTACGGCATCATCAAAAAACATCTCGTAAAAGTCTCCGAGACGATAAAAAAGGATGCAGTCGGGGTATTCCTCCTTAACGGAGAGATAGTGCTGCATCATCGGGCTAACTTTTGTTTTATCAACTTCTGCGTATGTCATAGATCAGATAAACGGAGCAGGACAAAGACCGTCCTGCTCCCCGTATTCCTTTTTTTCTTCATCATTCAAGCTGGAAGCGGCTCACTATGGCTCTCATATCCTGCGAGCACTTCTCCGTCTGATCCACGATCTGTTCGGTATCCGCCGTAAGTGAGACTATGTCGGTTGTCTTGTTGGCAACGTCTGTCACTCCCTTTGCAGACTCTCCGATAGTCATGTTCATTCCGGAAATGGATTCGGAAACATCGCTTATTGAGCTTGAAAGTGCAGCTACCGACTCATGTATGGCCGTCATGTTCTCCTCGAAATCTCCGGCATCCGAAGCGTAGCCTTCGGCCATCTCATCAAACTTCGCATAGTCTGCCATCGCATTATTGTCAATAAAGTCAAGAGTCCTGGTAAGACAGCTGCTCATGTTGTCGACCGAGTTATGAACCTCCTCCACTATATCATTGATCCCGCTCACCGTATCGGATGACTGAGTCGCGAGATGTCCTATCTCCTCCGCGACAACCGCAAAGCCTCTTCCGGCTTCACCTGCTCTCGCCGCCTCAATGCTTGCGTTCAGTGCAAGGAGGTTTGTCTGTCCGGCTATACTTCTTATGGTAGCAGTAAGCTCGTTTATCTTATCCACGGCCCTGCTCTGCTCTATCGCTTCATCGGACTGTCTCTTCACATCCTCAAAAATACCCTTTGCAGTGCTTATGGATGACTGCACATCACGTCTGATATTCTCTGCCTTGTTCTTTATCTCTACAGCATGATTAGCTCCCTGCTCGGAAAGCTGGTTGATCTGATCCGCGTTCTGTACCATGGTGGCGACATTGGAATTGATAAGATCCGTCGTATCGGCAGCCTCCTGCATGCCTGCGGCAAGCTCCTGTGATGTGGCCGAATTGTCGGATGAATTGTCATTGAGCTTTATCGTGGTATCCTTAAGCTGGTTGATGATGCTCGCAAGATTCTCCTCAGATCCTCCTATCTCACCTACTACAGTTCTCAGGACCTTGCGCAGCGAGCCTATATCCCTTCCTATGATACCGATCTCATCACGCCTGTAGATGACCATCTGTGCCTTATCATTATGTCTCAGGTCCAGACGTGCCGAATCCTCAAGTATCTCGGTTAGTATCCCGATAGGTCTGAGTATGATCTTTGCTGTTAACGCCATGATGATTGCAAGAATGATAAAGGCCACGACGATTATCATCACTGCCTTCAGGGTCGTTGCGTTGATCGGAGCGTAAACATCCTTTTCATCTACCGTGATTATGAGAATATTCTTTGAATTCTCCTGGACATAATATGCAGCATATTTCATTTTGCCCTTATACTCATATTCTATGACACCGGGCTGTGGCACGGTTCCGCCGCTTATCTGTCCCAAAAGGCTCTTTACCGCGGCATTCTCCACGGGCTGTCCTATCTTCTCCGGTGTAGGATGATAAAGCATTGTTCCAACGGAATCCACTGCATACGCATAACTGGAATCGGCATGCTCCAGCTTCACATCTCCTATCAGCTGTTCAAGAATGCCCGGTGCGGCATTGATCTGTACTTCCTTCGCATCCATAAGGTTTCCGCCGATCTTTACCATGGTAAGAAGATCGTTCTTTACGGTATCCTTATAATTCGATCTGAACTCCACAACATTGACTATCTCTGCTATGATCGCTATGCAGAGCATTGAGATGATGACTCCGAGGACAACAAGGTTAGCTATCGATCTGAAGCCATGAAGTTTCTGCCCCTGTGATCCGGATGATCCGTTATTCTGTACTGCCATTTTATGATACCCCCATACATAGAAAAATAAGTCAAACGGTAATCCTTTTTATTTCATACCGCTAACTTTTCCATTATAATAAAAACCCCTGCATTCATCAAGCGAGACATTTACAAAATCTCCTATGTCATATCCCTCCTTCGGAAAGTGTACGACATTATTCTGTGATATCCGTCCTGTATATCTTAAAGGGTCCTTTTCATCCTCTCCTTCTATAAGGACCTCCATGACCCTTCCTTCAAATCTCCCCGCCTGTTCCTTTGATATCCTTTGCACGGTATGAAGGACCCTGTCGAAATTGCTCTGTACAAAGGCCCGGTCAAGCTGTTCCATCCTTGCGGCCGGAGTGCCCGTACGCGGAGAATACTCAAAGGTGAAGGCTCCGTCAAACCTGACTCTTTCAATGACGTCTATGGTATCATCAACATCCCCTGCGCTCTCTCCCGGAAATCCGACTATGATATCTGATGTGATGGACACATCCGGGATCTCCGCCCTTATCATTTCAGCAAGAGCGATGTATTTTTCCCTGGTATAATGCCGGTTCATTGCTTCAAGTATCCTGTCAGAGCCGGACTGGAGAGGAAGATGTATATGTCTTGCTATCTTCTCGTTTCCTGCGATCACTTTTATCAGCTCCGGTGACAGGTCCTTGGGATGCGAAGTCATGAACCTTACCCGTTTTATCCCGTCGACCCCTGCCGCCTCCGACAAAAGCTCCGCAAAGGTGATATCCGTATCCAGTCCCTTTCCGTATGAATTGACATTCTGACCGAGCAGCATGATCTCAACAACGCCCTCTGATGCAGCACGTTCTATTTCCCGTATTATTTCCTTTGGCTCTCTGCTTCTTTCTCTTCCCCGCACATAGGGAACTATGCAGTAGGTACAGAAATTATCGCAGCCGTACATGATATTGACACCGGTCTTAAAAGAATACTTCCTTTCCGAAGGAAGCTCCTCCACTATCCTGTCTGCACCTTTACGGATATCAATGACCCTTTCTCCCGATCCGAGCCTTTTATAAAGGAGCTCCGGAAAGCTGAATATGTTGAACGTTCCGAAGATGATATCCACATAAGGATATGATGCTTTTATCCTTTCTACTACATGCTCCTCCTGCATCATACATCCGCAAAGGGCAATGATCATTTCTTTGTCTGACTGCTTATACGCCTTACACACCCCGAGCCTTCCGTAAAGCCTTTTATCGGCATTTTCCCTGACCGTGCAGGTGTTATAGACGAGGATATCGGCTTCTTCCTCGCTTCCGGCCTTCTCAAGCCCCATCTGCGCCATCACTCCGGCAAGCTTCTCGGAATCCCTCTCATTCATCTGACAACCGAAGGTCTGTATCATTGACCGCATCGGACGTCCGAGTTTTTCGCTTCTTTTCTTTATAAGCTCAGCACATTTCCCGATAAAATAAAACTGCCTTGCGGGCTCATCCGCAGGCGGCGAAAGATTTAATCCCGTATTATCCGGCTCTGTCATCATTTCCTGATACCTGTCCTTATTATCCTGCTTTCCGTGATTATCATATCCATACCTATATCATTATCATCTGTCTCGATAAGATCAAACAACTGGCAGTCATACGCAGGACAGATCCGGAAGGCCTCCTTGACCTTGCTTAAATATCTGTCATAATAGCCTTTTCCGTGTCCCGCCCTGTTTCCTCCTCTGTCTACAGCGACACAGGGGACTATCACAAGGTCCGGCGCATGATCAGCTGTCCTTTCTTTATCATAAACAGGCTCCGGTATCCCGAAGGCGCCTTTTTCAGTCTGCCGGACGGAATCTGTCTTTATGAATACCATTTCCTCCGGGGATATCACCCTGGGAAGAAATACGGTTTTACCGCTTTTCAGTGCAGTCCGTATCAGTTCTTCGGTCCGGACCTCGCTTTTAACTCCGAAATAGATAAAAACCTCAGATGCCTTCTGCCATACCGGTTCATCCATAAGCCTTTCAGCTATCTTCAATGAGGCCTCCGTCATGTAAGCCTCTTCAAGCTCACCGCATCTTTTTGAGGCCTCTTTTCGCGCTTCCCTTTTATTCACCGGTCACAAAATCCTCGATGAAGAAATCCGGTCTCCTGTCTGCATGGATGTATGTACCGATCTCGTCTCCGCATGCGATCCTGTGGATATTGCCCAGATCATCCGCATTGGCTATTACCATATCACAGCCGGAAGCAGAGGCTATCCTTGCTGCGGAGATCTTTGTAGCCATCCCGCCGGTACCTGCGAGGCTTCCGGTACTCTCCTTGGCAAAAGCTTCTATATTTTCGTCAAGCTTCGTTATCTCCGGGATAAACTCCGCCTTTTCGCTTTTATGAGGATCATCGGTATACAGGCCGTCTATATCGGAGAGAAGAATGAGAAGATCAGCCTCTATCAGTGCAGCAACTATGGCTGACAGCGTATCATTATCTCCGAACTCTATCTCATAGGTCGCTATCGTATCGTTTTCGTTAACGACAGGCACGACCCCCAGCGTAAGCAGCTCCTCAAACGTATTCCTGGCGTTGAACCGGTTCACATTATCAACAATGGTATGCTTTGTCATGAGTATCTGCGCGGTCATCTGGTTGTATTCGGAAAAAAGCTTCTGATACATCATCATAAGCCTTGCCTGCCCTATGGCGGCGGCAGCCTGCTTAAGCTTAAGCTTTTCATCGGGACCGTCCGTCCTGTCCTTTCCGTTGTAGTATATTCCACGGATATGTGCTGCCTTGAGGCCGACGGATATGGCTCCCGATGATACGAGCACTACATCCCTGCCTCCGTTATGAAGATCGGTAAGCTCCCTGACAAGCTTTTCGAGACGTACAAGATCCGCTCCTCCGGTCTCTTTATGCGTGATCGAGGAGGAACCTATCTTTACCACTATTCTCTTTTTTCCGGAAAAATCTCTCATTAACGGACCTCCTGTTTGCGGGGTGATTCAGTACCTGATCTACGTACAGTATTTCCCAATATATCTCTCAGCCGCCTTCATACCGTCAATCGCGGCTGACATTATCCCTCCGGCATATCCCGCTCCTTCTCCCACAGGATATATGCCGCTTATGCTTACGGACTGCATATCCTCGTTCCTTAATATTCTTACGGGTGAAGAGGTTCTCGCCTCTATACCGGCAAAAAGGACATTATCTTCGTCATAGCCCGATATCCTTCTGCCGAATGCCGGCATGGCCTCGATTATATCATCTGAAATATAGGACGGCAAAATATTTCTTATGTTTCCTGCGGCATATCCGCCCCTGCAGGACGGTTTTAAGCCTTCGAAAGATCCCGTCAGCCTGCCTGCCCTGAAATCACCGTACCGCTGATAAGGTATGCTTCCGCCGCACTCCTCAAAGGCTCTCTTCTCAAGCTCCTGCTGAAATCTGACTCCGGAGAGAGCATCATCTCCGTATCCGGAGAAATCAGCTGGGGATACCGTACATACTATGGCTGCATTTGAATTCTCACCGTCACGGTCCGAAAGACTCATGCCGTTGACCGTAAGATATCCCTTTTCCGATGAGGCATTCACTACATATCCTCCGGGACACATGCAGAATGAATAAACTCCTCTTCCGTCCCGGCAATGATATGTAAGCTTGTAGCTTGCCTTTTCTCTTCTCAATGCCCTGTCAATATCATCCCTTCTGTGCTCTGCCCTTACTCCTATCGCAAACGCCTTGGCCTCCATCCAAACCCCTGAGTCACGAAGCATAATAAACGTATCCCTGGCGGAATGTCCGAGACAGAGAAACAGGTTCCTGCAGGATATGCTCCCGGTATCACGGGATGTCCTTATTCCGGTAAGCTTTCCTTCCGAGATCTCAATGCCCGTGATCTTCGTATTGAAATGTATCTCTCCTCCGAGCGCCTCTATCTCCCGTCTTATGGAGGGTATTATCTCTCTGAGCTTATCCGTGCCTATATGCGGATACCGGTCTGTAAGTATGGAGCTGTCTGCGCCATGCCTCACAAAGGTATTAAGGATAAAGCCCTTCCTGCCCTCCCGGTCTTTTATCCCGGTGCTGAGCTTACCGTCAGAAAAGGTTCCTGCGCCTCCCTCTCCGAACTGGACATTCGAATCAGGTTCCAGTATCCCGGCAGCAAAGAACCTCTCCACATCCCCGGTCCTTTCTTTGATGCATTTTCCCCTTTCAAATACTATGGGGGCATATCCCTCATGAGCAAGGATAAGAGCCGCAAATATCCCTGCCGGTCCAAAGCCTGCGATCACGGGTCTGACTTTGTCCCTTTCATCTCCATGCGAAGGATAACGGTATCCGGTCTCCGTATAGAGTGTTACATTGCGCCTGCCGCATTTTCTTACAACCCGTTCAGCGTCATCAATATCGAGCACAACAGTGTAAACATCAAGAATGCTTTTCTTTTTCCGGGCATCCTTTGATCTTTTGATAATCCGAAGCTCCTTAATATCACTGTAAGAGATCCCCAGTATACGGGCCGCTTTTTTTGCGATATGTTCTTCCGGTGAGCCCTCCGGCACCGCGAGTCCGCTTATCCTGACCATCTCACCGGACCTTCTTGGCTGTGAGGATGATATCGTTATCCGTAACGATATACTCCACATTGCTGTATCTTTCCCTGAGCTCTTCCAACGTCACATCCTCTTTTCTGAACACATACATCATGTCCTCATCAGGCTTTCCGTTTTTGAGCCTTTCGTCACATTCCGATATGATATCTCTCACCTTCTCCATATCATCCCTTGAAAAATGAAAATTACTCACGGTCATACCGTGTCGCAGGGCAAATTCGGTATAGCCTATCATCTGATCCCTGATCTCATCTCCGTAAAACTCGCCGAAATAATAATCATGCATGAACTGCAGATGCTTTATTCCATTCCAGTCATACAGATCGAGTCTGTCAGCCGGAAACCTGGCTTCTTTTAAATCTTCATATTTTTCCGATATAGTACCGACCTTTTCGCTGAATTCAAAGACCTGAAGCAGGCACCCAAGCACGAGAAGCTGGATATAGTATGTCTTCACTTCATATCTTGCGTAATACAGGACAATAAGTATCACTGCATACATAACGGGCCAGACAAACCTCCCGGATGCCCGAAAAAGGCTCCAGACATCATAAACAAATCCTTTTACAGGTATCTCAAAAAGAACGACGGAACCGAAGGTAACTCTGGGTGAGAGCGCGATGATCCACAGAACGGTACCTGTAAAGATCATTGAAATAATGTAATTCCGGTGTTCTCCCCAGATAGTCTTGAAATTTCTTCCGATGTATGCAACGGCCGGAATGAAAAGGATGATCGCTGTCATTCCGATATAGGACAATCCTTCATACTGGCATTCCCTGAGGGGAAGCTCCTTTATTATCCTGGAATAATCTATCGGGTTGAACAGAGCATTGAGGTTCGCACTGTAGGATCCGAGCCCATCCGACACCCCGGAAATATTCCCGTAAAATCCGCCGAAGATATAGAAAGACAAAACGGTTGAAAAGAGATACGGTATCAGATACCCAATAAAGACCCGGCCCCTTTTTACCACGGCTTCTTTTACCGATCCTGCTTTCGGGGTATCAAGTATTTCCCACAGGCTGAAGCCCAAAAGCATGACGGACACTATCCCGTACAGCGTAAAATGCACCAGGATACAAAGCACTCCGAGAAGGCACCAGAGCAGGACTCTGCACGATCTCTTTTTTATCCCGTCCCTGTACATGAAAAGCATTATGGCAAGCAGGATGAGATAATGTGAAGCAAGGGCTGTATGATAATACAGCCTCTGCCAGACAGGCGCGCAGAAAACGAAGGGAACACAGGCGACACAGCACTGTGCTTCGGTCTTCATCACCTTCCTTAACAGCAACTTGGCCACTCCTCCCTGCATCATAAAGCAGAATATCCCGTACAGACCGAAAAACTGAAATGTCGAAGGGAGCAGCGGTGATATGAGCTTAAAGAAAAAACAGAGTATGGGGATAGAATCTGTATAGATCACGGACGCAAGATACGGATAAAAGCTGGTATCGCACAGTCCTAACGGGAAGTGCCAGCCTGAGGCCCTGTAGAGCTTCCATCCCACATAGTGCTGTGAAAGATCATACCAGCCTGTCAGGAGCCAGTCATCGTACGTCACGTCAAGTATCTTCACTCCGTACAGCGATATGAAGACCAGCGCCCCGAAAAAGGCTCCGAATGCAAATGAGATATACCATTTTACATTTCCCGTAAACATTTTCTTATCCATTGCCGCCGGTCACCCGATAGATCCCGCAAGATGACCTGTAGTCCAGGCAAAATGAAGATTATATCCGCCGCAGATCCCGTCACAGTCCAGAAGCTCTCCGGTCACGTATATCCCTTCACGGTCCTTCAGCATACAGTTATCATCTATACTGTAAACAGGTACTCCGCCCGCAGCAGTCTGGGCTCTTGAGAAATCCTTTGTCATATCCTTCGAAAGCTCATATCTGCGGTGCTTTGCATTCCTGCAAAGATCATCAACGAAGCTTTCCTTCCTCGAATCCACAGGATGTACGATATAATTTATAAGCTTTTTGGGGAACAGTCCGGTTAAGGTTTCGGCAAGGTTCCTTTCGGGAAATGCCCTGCATCTCCTTCTTATCTCGTCCTTAAACTCCTCGTCTGTCATGAGCGGGAACAGATCCGCTTCCACAAAGGCTCTCTTTCCGTCTCCCAGCAGCCTGCAGGCCCGGCCGGAAATATCCATTGCGCAAATCCCGGAAAAACCTTTTTCATAAGGCTGCAGCTCACCGGAGGAAACCTCCGTGACCGCTCCTGTCTCATCGGTAAGAGTGAGACCCGCCTCGCACCTTACTCCTTTGATCGCCGACAGATCCTCCTTCGTGACCAAAGGTGTCAGGGCCGGGTATACCGGGGTCAGCTCAACTCCCAGCTCTTTAAGGATCCTGTATCCCGAGCCGTCCGAGCCGGTACCGGGAGCCACAGCACTCCCGCAGGATATGATCACTCGGTCGAACCGTTCACCCTGAACTGTCCTGTCAGATGAAACGGATAAAACACCGCAGTCATATCTTGTCCTTACCCCCAGCCTCTTAAGCTCCAGAAGCAATGCCGACCTCACCGACTCGGCCGTATCCGGATAGGGATATACACAACCCTTCCTTACACGGGTCTTTATACCTATGTTTTCAAAGAATGCAAGACAGTCCTCCGTCCGGAACTTCTTTATCATCCGTCCTATTCGGCCGTCTTCATCCGTTGAGGAATGATAATGTGAGGGAAGTATCTTCTCATTCGTAAAGTTGCATTTTCCGTTTCCGGTGATCAGAAGCTTTGCTGCCGGACTGTCCCTGTGCTCATATAACGTAACCTCTGCACCTGCCCCGGCTGCTGTTACCGCCGCCATTATCCCGGAGGCTCCTGCTCCAATAACTGCCGTTTTCATCTTACAGGAACCCGAAGCTCTTTGCCATTCTTACGATCCTCCCGCCCATGGGTATGTCATAGAGCTCATCCTCCCTGACTGCACCGAACTTCAGTATGCAGATGAAATAGACTACGGCTCCCACAAATATAGGCAGCAGGCTTTGGATCATATATCCCGTAAAGAAGGACAATATCTTCCACAACACAAAGATCACGACTCCCATGACCGCAGCTGAAAGAGCCGGTATCACAAAGGTCCTCCCCTTCTCCTGCCTGTAGGCTATCGCGTGTCTCAGTGAAAGGCTGTTCAGTAAACACATACTGAGCGAAAAAACGACGGTCGAGATGACTACGGCATATATCCCCAGATCCGTATAATACATCAGGGCTATCAGTGCTCCTAGATGAAGAACAAGTGAGATCACCGCATTTTTTACTGGGAGATTCATCCTTCCTATCCCCTGAAGCATCCCGTTAGAGAGGGTCGATATGGAATAGGTCATAACCGTTACCGCTCCTGCCCGCATAAGAGCCGCGGCAAGCACCGTCTCCCCCGAAAAGAGCAGATTGATGATAGGATCCGCAAGTACAAAAAGGCCCACAGCGCAGGGAAAAGAGATTATCATGGTAAACCGCATGGCTGCCCCGATCCTTTTCCTTGCTCCTTTCATATTGTCGGAGGCTATGCAGGAAGCAAGAGCCGGTACCGCCGAGGCTGATATCGAGTTTGCGAGTGCGATCGGGACATTCAGCAGCAGCTTTGCTTTTCCGGTATAGACACCCCAGATAGCTGTTTTTTCCGCTCCGTGTCCCTTAAACTCCATTAGCGTATTGAAGAAATAATTATCCAGGATATCGTTTATATTGTAGATGGCTGTGGACAGTATGACCGGGAAGACGGTCATTATGATAAGCACCATGACCGAGCTGTAGTTTTCCTCAAATCTTGTGTCATCACCGGAGTATTTCTTTCTCAGTCTCCCTGCCACAAGGAAGTAAAGCGAAACGAGAAAAAGCAGGGCGGCAAACGCTCCGACACTGGTTCCCAGTGTGCTGCCGGCTGCCCCGTATGCATAGGACAGATCCTCATTTCTTAAAAGAGCCGCTGTCTTTTCCCCGTAATCAAAAAGGGATTTTGCGGCAATTATGCTGATGACCGCATTTATTATCTGCTCTATGATCTGTGATACAGCCGTAGGGACCATGTTGCCCATGCCCTGAAAATATCCGCGGAAGACTCCCATAATGGCAACAATGAGAAGTGTCGGCGCGAAGATACGGAGTGCAATGGCTGACAGGGGTTCCGACAGGAAATCGGCCAGCTTATCGGCTCCGAACAAAACCACAAGTCCTGCCGTACCGCCCGTAAAGCACGCAAAAATCAGACCTCCCCTGAAGACCTTTCTCGCATTTCTGTATTGTCTCTTTGAAAGCCTTGCCGAAACAACCTTTGAAATGGCAAGAGGCAGTGAATATGAAGATATCAGGAGCATAATATTGTAGATATAATACGCTGAGGCGTAATATCCGTTCCCCTTATCCCCGATGATATTGGTCACGGGTATGCGGTATATCATACCTATGATACGGGTTATTATGCCTGCCATCCCAAGCAGACCGCCCTGAACGATAAAATTGCTCTTTTTATTACTTTCGGGCCCGGTCATCTATTTTATTACTACCTTGTCGCCCTCAGTATCCTGTATTATCTCTATGAGGGTCTTACCCTGATTAAGTACTATCTCTTCCCCGTCGGAATCAAAATACCGGACTGCACCGTTCTCTCCTCCGAAGGAGATCCACGAACCGTCAACTGCCTTGCCCATGGTGATATATGTCATGTTTCCGCCGCCGTGACAGTCAAAGCCCAGATATCCCTTATCATCTATCTGCTCCCATGAAGAGTACTGCAGTATGATATTGTCAAAAGCAAGCTGCTCTCCGGTAAGGTCATCGATCTGCTTCTCACCGTACTGATATCTGTGGTACTTACAATCCTGCGGATCATAATCCATCCAGGGTTTGTTTATCTTATATCCCGGCTCTACGTGGACGGCATCATAAGATTCTTCCTCCGTAAGATCATTCAGGTCGTCATCACGGGTGAAGGTGAACTTGCCCGAATAGTCATCCCTGTATACATTTCTGTATCCCATATCCTCTATACCCTTTTTTATACCCTTTGCAGAGGCATAGGCATTATGGGGAGCGACCCTGTCGGTAGTTCTGTAATATACAGTGTCTCCTATTGCCGCAAGGCCCGAAAGATTATCAACATTATCCTGCTCAAGAAGAGGCAGGGCGTACGATGACTGCCCGTAATGACAATATATGGCATCGAATTCAAGAGCATAGTAAACAAAATAATTCCTGCACGAACGCACCGATCCTATCTTTTCCAGATCATCATAGTTCTCAAAGACACCCATCATCCTGGTGATGCCGCCTTCCACAACGCATTCATACAGGACATCCGCATAGCTGACCCCGCTCATGGGCATCGCATCCTCGATATTGTTCAGCATAATGGCTACAGGACGTCTGTCTCCGATATCCTTTGACACCATTTTACCGGAGAGATAGCTGCGTACATCATCCTCATATCGTTCCCTCTCCGTACCGTACGACGAAATATATCCTTTTTCCGCGGGAAGTCCCGTTTCAGGCGTAAGGTCTTCCGTCTGGTCTGAGGAAACCGACTCTTCGAATTTTTCATATGCCTCGCTGTCGGCAACCTCCTCGGTTCCCGTTTCAACCGGTACTTTTTCAGCCTGCTGCGTATTATTTCCGCATCCAACAAAAATACAGGCACCTACCAGTAATACAAGCGCCCCTATCCTTTTGATTCCCAAATATTTATCTCCTTATTCCGAGATCATCAAGTATCCCGTTCTGTGCTCTTTCCATGTCCGCCGCATCCTCCGGCCTCTCATGGTCAAACCCCTGCAAGTGTAACATACTGTGTGCGATTAGAAAAGCATATGCTCTCTCTACGGAATGTCCGTATTCCTCAGCCTGTGAAGCTACGCGGTCGGTGGATATGATTATATCCCCCAGGATAAGCTCCCCCGTGTCCGGATCAAAGCAGTCAGGATACATATCTTCCATGCCGCTGAAATCACCGGGTTCGATGAATTCAAGCATCGGAAAAGAAAGCACGTCAGTAGCCCTGTCGATATTTCTGTATTCTTTATTTATCTCTTTTATAGCTTCGTCATTGGTGAGTCTGAGGCTTATCTCGCAGCTGTACGGACACCCGGTGTATTCCAGTGCTTTGACAGCTACCAGTCTGAAAAGTTCATCATACGGAAGATCAAGCTCCCTTATCCCGGGATCCTTTTCAACGGAGAAAGCCATAATATATACTTTCTCCCTTCAGATGTTTCCTTATCTCTTCCAGATCGTCATAAGGTATGGCGGATTTTTTGAGCAGTGATCCCTTTCCGGAAAACAGGCCGAGTATGATCCTGTCTATGAACTTATTCAGATCTATATTCTCATTTCCTTTTGCAAACTCATCCATGAGACTTCTTATCACCGTATCCACTATGATTGTGACGGAAACCTCAGCTGATATCCTCTCTCCCGGCTTTGCTTCACCGTATTCCCTCAATGCCTCAACTATCTCTTCAGGAAAGCCCTCTTCTATCGCTGTCGCGACCGTCCTCATTGCAAGGGAGGTTTCCTCCTCGCGCATCACGCCTATGCGGTGGTAAAATCCGAGACTCTTCATAAGTATCCTGTCGTATCCGAATCTTTCCGCATAAAGCTCAGTATAATGCGCTGTGTGTATCGCTCTTTTGTACTCTGTTTTATTACTGCGTTTGAGTCTCATCAGAAGCGGATACTCCGGATCCACCACATTCCTGTACAGCTCCTCCTCGACGCACACGACATTGTTGTAATATCTGTAGCCCGTGATCTCCATGATGACCGCATCAAGGATAAGCATTACCATGGGAGCGATTATCAGTCCGGGGGAAACGGTAAGCCTTTTTAATATGATAAGTGCGGTATATAACATGATATATACCAGAGCAAATACCACGATAAAATCGCCGTAGATCCCCGTCCTCCTTCTTCCGTATATCAGCGCAACGGCAAGCATTCCCGTAACTGCATAGAAAAGCAGGTATTCAAAGGATCTTTCTGTCGACAGGAACGGAAGGGCGGAAAACAGCATGAGACAGGATATCCCAAGATAAGGGGAAGAAGCAAGGATCGCTACAACAACGGCGAATGCCGCTATCGGTATGATGAAATCAGGCAGAAAACACTGGAGTGAAGAGACCGTACCAAGCCCCGTTATGATAAGAGCCATCTTCATCGTCACCCATTTATTACATGAAAATACAGTCGCAAACGAAATGATCCCGACAACAATAAGATTTCGGACAGCTCCCGTAACGCTCCGCTGAAGTATAAGTATCTCTGCCGCGGAGACTATCGCCAGGACCAGGACCGGTATAAGATGATATGCCTGGAAGCCGTGCCTTTCCTTCGGATCATCTGTGACGTTTTTTATCTCCGGCTCTTCCCTTTCTTCCTTCTCTGCCGGTTCCCTGTCTTTCCTCATATTCCTCATATGCCTTTACT
>CACZRA010000084.1 GCA_902783395.1 uncultured Lachnospiraceae bacterium | reverse complement strand
AATCTCAGGCTTGCCATTTGAGTGTGAACAGAAGGATGGATCTGTAAAATTCTATATGGGCGGACCGGATCCGGAAAGCCAGATGATTCTTACGATAGAATCCGTAGGAAACGGCTCCGTGACAGGACATTTCAAAGACGGAAAAAAGCAGGTATTCGTTCCGGTAAATGATGCTGATCCTGACACCTTCGATGCTGAGGTCTATCTGGCGGAGTCAAATACCGGTCAGGAACAGAATACAGAACTTGTTAATCCATGGGAATATGATCTGACAGCCGAGGAAGTAAAGGAACGGACGGGCTGTGAGTTCATCGTGCCTGAGGGGGCACATGATGTGGCCTTTGCGGCAAACAAGGCTGACGGTATTGCCGAGATGGATTTTACTATGGACGAAGTAAAATACAACGCAAGAATGAAAGCAACGGAGGATTATGAGGATATATCCGGGGCGTTCTATGAATGGGATGCGGAAGGAGTTGATGAGGTTGGTAATGCCATGGCAGATGTCCGTATTTACACTCCCGATAATGTATGCAATGTTATATGGCTTGACAGAGGCATGATGTATTCACTGTTTACGATCGGTGTGGGTGATACAGAAACAGTAAAGATGGCAAATCTTGTGTTCGCAGGGGGAGGCTCCAGGTCACAGGATAATGAAGAATCTGATAACGAGGAGAAGCCGCTTACAGATATCTCTCTGGGAACGTCCGGGTTTATTATAAGCATTCCATCGGATTACTATAACGGAGAAGTAACGAAAGATGATCGGAAGGACGATCAGATTGCATACTATAAGAGCGATGAGCATCTGATGGATTTTGATATTTACCAATTTGAAAAGGAAGGTATGACTCTGAAGGGGTACGCAGAAAGCGAAGCTGACGAATACAAAGCTGACAAAGTTGAGGAGGTCGTGTATAACGGTGTTTCCATGATGCTTTATTATTCAAAGGAAGAATATGAGGGAAAATCATATCGTGTTTCCAACTATATTTTTGAAAATGATACTGATTTTGTGGAACTGTCATTTTGGCTTGACGGAGATGATGCTGAAGATATTGTGGAGCAGATCCTGTTCAGCATTTATATGGATCCGGGAAATACAGATGACGGGGTTATGCATGCCTCTTGATCTGATGCAGAATAGTACATCGTGATATAGCAGGAAGCGAGTGGTATTCAGGAGTCGCGCCTTTGCATTATAGCCGGATCCATATTCGGAAGAGATAAAGACGCCGTGGGTATATTCTTCTATAATACCGGATATACGCGAAAAACGACCGAATCCGCAAAAACGCTGACAGGCCGATAAGGCCTCACGTATAAAAAGACAAAGAAAACAAAGCCCTGAAGACAGGGCAGAAAGATTAAGGAGGATAAGATAATGGCAGATAGCAAAAACATGGAAATAAACGATGAGGAAATGCAGAATGCGACAGGCGGAGCAGCAGATGTGGATCCTTATGGATATCTTTGCGATGGAACTGTGGGAAACGGAACGGGACACGGAACCACGAATGGGGTTGAAACCACCGATTACTCGGTGGACGGAGATAACGGAAAAGGCTATTGGGCAGTATATCAAGGCGCCGGAGAATTGAAGCCCGGAACAAGAGTCAGGATCACACATGTAGAAAACGGATGGAATGCCGGCGGATATGAGATAGAGGTCATAGGATAAAAAAGATTACAACATATAAACGAAGAGTAACACAAGGCGTGGCTTTGGATCAGTGATCCGGGGTCGCGTCTTTTCAATTGTGCCCTGATCAAAGCCGATGGCCTCGTCTGAAATTGTCGTAAAACTTTTATTTCAGCGGAAAAAGAGGTAAAATACAAGATTGGATTTGACAGACAATGTCCGGAGCGAGGGTATCAGATATGCATGAGGTAAGCCGGGAGCAGGCCGATGCGGAGAAGCGCTGATAACAGAAGGTGTTTGATAAATGGACAAGAGACAGTACGAACAGGCTTTTGAAAAATTATATACAGCCAGAAGATACAGCGAAGCACTGCAAGTAGTGGGAGGCATGAAATATGCGGGCATTCCGGGTTCAAGATATATGGAGATGCTCATCTACTATGAACAGGGTTATTT
>CACZRA010000083.1 GCA_902783395.1 uncultured Lachnospiraceae bacterium | reverse complement strand
CGTCCACGAGAGGATTCGAACCTCCGACCTACCGCTTAGGAGGCGGTCGCTCTATCCTGCTGAGCTACGTAGACAAAAATAATGTGATGCCGCATTATCAGCGGCACCACGTTATGATAGCACAGATTAGTTCAGGTAACAAGTATAACCGGTCACTTCTGAATGTCATTCTCGTCAAAAGGATCGCCGCACTGAGGACAGAACTTCGGCGGATGCATCGGATCCTCCGGCTCCCAGCCGCACTTGTCACACTTATAAAGCGGTGCGCCCTCAGGCTTCTTTGTTCCGCACTCCTGACAGAACTTACCCTGATTGATCTTATGACAGCTGGGACACTCCCATCCCTTTTCCGCTTCGGGTTTAGGCGAACCGCATTCCGTACAGAATCTTCCCGAAACTGTTTTATGGCAATTCGGACATTCCCAACTGTCTGCTGCGGGAGCAGCTGCACCTCCTGCAGGCATTCCTCCTGAAGGTGCCTGTGGAGCCTGTGCCTGCTGTGCGGCACCCATACTAAACAGCTGGTTTGCATTCATGCCGCCTGCCATATTAGCCATATTCATCCCGGCAAACGCCATCATAGGTCCGGCACTCGAATTATTCGCTGCATCCCTCATAGCGTCTGCCTGAGCAGCCGTAAGATTTGCAGCTGCCATCATCGGATTTCTGTTTACCGCTGCTGCCTGAAGCTGCTTGATCATCTTCTGATCTTCCTCGGAAGCGGTTGCAGAATTGATCGTAACATTGGCAACCTCAATACCATATTCATTTCCCCAGGTGGATATCAGCTCATCATGAAGAGCCTGTGTGAGTTCCTTCGTATGACCGGGAAGAGCCGAATATCTGACACCCTCTGCCGAAATACGTGCAAATGCAGGCTGAAGAGCCGTGATAAGCTCTGACTTAAGCTGATCCTCTATCTGATCCTTCCTGTACGAATCGCTGACATTACCTGCGATCTTCTTATAAAGAAGAACCGGATCGATTATACGGAAAGAATAAAGTCCGTTACACCTTATGGATATGTCCACATCCAGACCGATATTATTATCCACTACCCTGAAAGGAACCGCTTCCGGAGTACCGTACTTATTGCCTATGATATCCTTGGTATTAACGAAATATACTCTCTGATCTTTGCCTGTATCGCCGCCAAAGGTGAACCTGCGGCCAAAATTCTTGAAACTGTCTTTTACACCCTGTCCCAGGCCCCCTGTAAAAACGGAAGGCTCTGAAGACTTGTCATAGGTATATGCTCCTGCTTCAGAACAAATGTCCACTATGGCTCCCTGTTCGACTATTATCATACACTGGCCTTCGTTTACCGCAATTACCGAGCCGTTGGATATGATATTATCCGATGCCTTCGTATTACTGGATTTTGGCCCTGTCTTTTTCTGTCCCTTGACCATGAGCACATCCGTATCCATTGAGTCACAGTAAAAGTACTCCTTCCACTGGTCGGCCAATACAGTACTTCCGGCTGCCATTGCCGCTTTGATCAGTCCCATATCTTTGCTTCCTTTCCGAGTAAATGTTTACTCTTTGCTTTTTCTTTTGTCACCGATAAAAAGTATACCACACTTCTTTATTTTCTCCCAAATAATAATCAGGATAACTTCTATTCCAAGTGTAAAGATCGTGGCCGCTATGTTGAATACTATCTCCTTTCCTCTGGGAGATGCATCGGATAAGGCAAAGGCCAGTTTTTCACCCAGATACAATATCATAAAATCAATATGGGTTATCATGATAAACAGGCTGTGTCTTCCGAAAAACTGCAGGGCATTACCCATCCACCCGATCTTTGCATCAATGAAAACCGACAGCAGGACAAGGGCCACGGACCCCATCGTTGCATTCAGGAAATACAGTATTCTGTTTCCCAAAATGACATAATGCAGATCGACTATGCCGTTTGCAAGTCCCGTGAAATAAAGGATAATAAACAGCACTGCAGAAACAGGCAGAACATAAAACGGTTTTTCTGAAGCTCTGCTTATGATCGGGAAAAGAGCAAAACCGATGAGTACCAATAATGTACAATAAACCGTCCGCCATAAAAACAAAGCCGTGAAAGGAAGGACAAAGGGCAGGAACCACAATCCTACCATCATAATAATACTAAGGATCAGAACAACCGGCCTCTTAAGATTTTTAATTATCAGCAGAACTATAAGTTCCGAAAAAAACAGAGTCGGCAGGAACCAAAGAACCGATACCCCGGTCATGGAAAGTCCGACAAGTATATCCTGAATGAAATGCTCTCCTGAATAACCTTCTTTT
Source organism: uncultured Lachnospiraceae bacterium (assembly GCA_902783395.1). GTDB lineage: Bacteria > Bacillota > Clostridia > Lachnospirales > Lachnospiraceae > NK4A144. Next base: position 4,491 of record CACZRA010000083.1, on the reverse strand, counting down.
GTAATGAGAAATCTCAGATAATATGTGACCGGTATTACCAGGGAAAATACCAGATATGGAAGCAAAATCCTCATAAATTTATGTCTTAACAGAGGTCTGACTTCCCGATCCCTCTCCTTTGTGAGATTCATCAGCATGCCGCTGATGATAAAAAAGGCCGGCATATGGAAAGTAACAATATACTGTCTTAACTCAAGGGGCATATATTCTATGTGTGCTATCACAACCAGTATTATGCCTATGCCTTTTGCTATATCATAATATCCTACCCGCTTTTTCATGGAAATGATTTTACCATGCGGACAGGCTGCCAGTAAAATCTATGATCTGTTACGAAGCTTCTCTGATAAAAGTCACTAAAAGCCTCCTGCTCTTGTCATTTGCCCAGCAGGTATAAAGAGTCAATGCCCCCTTTTTATCCTCAGGCGCATGGTAATTAAGGATATCAACCACTTCCGCTTTATCAAACCTGAAAGTGCTGGTCCCGTCTTTTGTCGTGATATATGCTTTAACGTCCGTTCCGTCAAAATCCTTCCCTGTCATTTTTTTCAGACCCCCGAACATGCTTCCGTCCTTCATATTATGTCCGTAAATATACGTATTATCATCGGCAAATCCGCTGTCATTTTCATAATCCATAAAAAGACATCCGGCAGGATTCTGCTTTCCTTCAAAGGTACGTCTTAAGTATTCTTCGTTATCATTACCCTGAACTACCGGATAAACAAGATCTATTGAGGGAATAGACAGCACTGCTACAAGATCGCTGTTTATATCATAAAGCCTGTTGAAATATGTCTGATCCGATGAAAGAGAGGACTGTTCCTTTTCTTCGGCCTGATCATCCTCAGCCGTCTCCTGATCAGGATATGTATAATCCTTTTTTATTTCTCTGTATTCTGTTTCTGCCAGCCTGTAACTGACGATATCCTTTATGATCATAAGAAAACAGATACCTATTATTACAGTAAACAGACCTGTCAGGATATTGTCGGTTTTTTTCTTATACATTTTTTATCCTCACTGTTATTATTCCTGCAAATGCACACAATGCAACCAGCACAAGGGCAAGTATATCTGAATCGTCTCCTGTAGGAAGCTTTCGTTCCCCCAATACCCCGCTGTCATAAAGCTGCTCCTGTTTTTCAAACGGTTTCAGTATTTTTCCCATAACCTCGATTTTCCTTACAGCCGGAATATTGATACTGACTTCGTTAGACGGCAGCTTTTTATCTCCGATCAGGATATAAGCTTTATTTCTGACCTTATGAGGATCGGCATCTCCTTTTACCTTAGCCGAAAAGCTGACAGTCTTTGTCTCACCTGATGCCAGCTCTTTCAGATCCCAGATAATAACGCCCTTTTCGGTTTTTGCTCCGTTATCCATATTAACTGTCTCCAGATGATCCGGTATCTTATCCTCTACTCTTATATCAGCTGACCCGGGCAGAGTGTTCTTAACCGTAATATAGTAGGTTATCGTATCACCGCTTGTGATATCCCTGCCGTCTACTGACACGCCTTTTTGTTTCACCTCTTTTTTGGGAGACAGTAAGGACCAGTTTTCTGTTTTATTTGTAAGCATTTCTATACCGTCAAGTAAAACTTCTGCCCGGTTTATAAAGGTCTTTCCCTCTTCAGACACTCTGACCCTGAAGCTGACCTGCTTTTCCTCTCCGCCTTTTATAACGGTGTTCCATGATACAGTGTTTTTTTCCAATGTTCCCCCGTTATCTGCGTTTATAAACGCCATTCCCTCCGGAATATCATCTTTTATCCTGAGATCCTTATCTTCAGAGGCCGCGTTTTTTACGGTTATGGAATAAACTATCTCCTGATCCTTTTCAACAAAACTTTCGTTTATTTCTCTTCCGTTTATATCCTTTACCTTTTTTACCGGATCTCCCTGAACCGGATTATTGACGGTATTGGACATGAGATTTATCCCGTCTATGGTTTCGATAGCGTAATTTGATATATTATTACCTCTGGCTTGCGGCTTTACCCTTACATTCATGCTCACGGTACCCTCTTCCATCGGTTCAGCCTGAATACTCCATACAACCTTGTCCTTCTCCAATCTTCCGTTTCCGGATGCTGAAACAAATTCCGTAAATGCCGGTATTGTGTCGGAGATCTGAATATCCGCCTTTCTCCCGAAATTGTTCTTATAGGAGATCTCATAAGTAAGGATATCTCCCGCAGATGCACTTTTTCCGTTTAAGAATTCCCTGTTTTTATCAAGGACTTTTTTTACCGGTGTGTCGGGTTTTGTATATATCACCTTTATTTGGTGATCTTCTTTTACATTTTCAAACAGGTAATGATCTCTGTTTTTATCTGTTGGTGCCGGCTTACCGTCCACTAGAATACTGTCAAGGATAAAGCCGTCATCAGGAGTGTATGATATGTCCTTATCAGTTCCGAAGAGGACATTTTCATCGCTTTTTGTAATATTACCGTTTACGACTTCAGTCAGAATCTTTTTATACGGCAGCTTGTATACGACGGAGATCTCATGATCACGGGTAATATTCTTAAATGTGTATTCTGAAGGAGCTGTCGTTATATCGATCGGCGTCCCGTCCACATTTATGCTGTCCAGCACATAGTTTTCACTCGGAGTGTATGTGATAGTCCGGTCGGAATTGTATATGATATCCGATATACAATCCGTGATATTTCCGTTGGACACAGTGGTTTTGATATTATATCTGATATCGAATGTCGCAAGATCCAGACACCAGGCAAAGCCATATCCGCCCTTCTTTCTGGTATCCTCTATATATATCTCGTTTTCCGTGCCTTTAAGGGTAAACATTGCCGAACATATATAATACAGAGGATTATCTATCTTATCATCATATGGCGTTTCTCCGAGACTGAATTTCCTGTTTTCTTCCTCATCAATATCAGTATCGCTATCAGCCTGCGGTCCGTTACCAAAGCAGATAAAGCCCTTTTCCGTTTTTTCCTCAAGCTGCGAATGCTCCGCAAGATAAACGCGGTGATCGGGAGCTATACCGGCATATTCATCCACGTTAAGACCGTTTATAACGATAAATGCATCCGTCATATCGATCGGCGTTTCAGATTTATCATCGGAATAATAAAAGACCACGTTTTGGATAAGACTGTCCCCGTCATAGTGAAAAGAATCCCGGAAGCTTTTCGGTATACATATGCTTCTCCCGTCCCGTTCCCCGAAGGATTCTTCGGGTTTCCTTACAAAATCATGGAAGGTAATCCTTACTGAGATATCCCTTCCGTTAAATTGTCCGACATGCGCATAACCTGCCTTGACTTCGCCTTTTTCGGTACTGACAAGACGATGTCCCTTCATAAATTCGTATGCATCTCCGGGATTTATTTCCTCTCCTTCCGGATCAGTTCCTATGAGATTTTCTTTGTCGTTATTGTAAAAAGTGATCTTTTCCAGAAAATCAAGGTCTCTTTTTTCCAATGTCTTCGGGTTATCATCTGCATAAACGCAATTAAAATATCCGCAAAGATATGAACAGGACAGAATAACAGATACAAAAATAAGCACAAAGAAACAGCTTTTGTTTTTTGCCATGATAATCACCTCTTTATTAAATTGTCGTTTTGTTTACTGTTGTCTTTTTTGGACCGGCCGCTGTATCAGTACGGTATCGTACATTTACGGCTAAGACCTTCCTTTTGGAATAGAATGAAATGTGAATTATAAGGATCAGCCAAAGCTGAAAACCGCATATATGTTATTCCTGATCCCGGATTTTGTCAAATATTATCTTCGACCTCTAAATTGACAGTAAATAGCCGTCGGACTATACTTCGGTCTAACCGCAGTTTCTGAAAGTATTATAATCACCACAGGCGGAAAGAGAGGGTTAAATGAGTAAAAGTATATCTGTCAAACCGGGAGAAACTACTGCTGCCCTGTCCTTTGCACGGGATTTTATGGATGCAAAAAAAGTCGTGGGAACGGAAAAGACAAGAGCGGTCCTTATCACCGAAGAAGCACTGATAAAGCTTTCTGAACATACCGATGAGAATGCATCAATAAAAGTGTCACTAAGAAAATCCTTTGGGAATATTTATATCGATCTGTCGGCTCATGGCGAAAAGTTTGAGCTGGTAAGTGACAAGCTGATCAACGATGCTTTTGAAACAGGGTATGCGGACGAAGGGTTTTCCGTCAATACTTAGTTCGGTGTGCCTGTAGCAGGAGTAAGTCTTATGATAGGTATCAATCCTATCCTCGATATGTTCGTTACGACAGTCAACTGCCTGGGAGATGTGGTCACGTCCTTTATGGTAGCCAAAAATGAAAAGCTTTTGGATAAAGGCATTTTTGAAGCGGCAGAATAAGAAAGATCGTAAGTCCGAGCCTGAATGATTTGTATAGTTAACAAAAACCATGTATAGTGAATAAGGATATCCGGCTCCTGAATCCGTTTTTTATGAGGATATAAAAAAAAAAAAAGAAACCGGTCAGAAATCTTTTTG
>CACZRA010000082.1 GCA_902783395.1 uncultured Lachnospiraceae bacterium | reverse complement strand
CTTCGCCGCTATCTCCTGCTCCTCCGGCCTTGTGCTCATGATCCTGTAGGTTTTCGTATCCGTCGGGTATCTGTCGGTGAAGGGGATCACAACATCGTTGAAGATGATGAGGCCAGATCCGGGTTCGGCGTTCGTGACCTTCTGCATCTGCCTTTCCGATAATCCCAGTTTGTCCTTTAGGATTGCCTGATCCTTTGCGTTCTGGTTCAGCAGGTAGATGAAGTCGCTGTTTCCGAGTATCCCTTCGATCTCCTCAGACCTTAAGAAATCACCGACGTTCTGTGTAAGCCCCGTGGGTATGCCGCCCCATTTCCTGAAGCGCTTCCACATCTCAACGGCATAGGCCGCTGTCTGTTTATCACGGAGCAAAAGGTGGAACTCATCACAGTAGTATCTTGTGGCGATGCGTCTCTGACGGTTCATGGAGACGCGGTTCCAGACCGCATCCTGAGCGATCAACATCCCGAGCTGCTTCAGCTGCACTCCCAGATCCCTTATGTCAAAGCATATGATCCTGTTCGTGCTGTCCACTGTTGTTCTGTGGTTGAAGTAGTTCTGCGAACCATTAACGTAGAGCACCAGGCTGTTCGCTATCCTTGTGGATTTCTGCCTTGCATCCATGGCCAGCGCCTCATCAGTATCCTTCGGAATATAGTGGAGTAAAGCTTTGTACAGGTCTTCGAGGGTAGGCATCTTCTCAGGCCTCGGGTCTTCAAAGTATTTCCTGTATATTTCCCTGATACAGTCATCTATGATTCCCTTCTCATCGTTTGCCAGCCCTTCCTTTCCCCCGGCTATCGCATCACACAGGGTTATCAGGAAGTCTGATTTAAGTTTCAGGGCTTCCTTGTCATCCTTATGTGATATCTGTATGTCCATGGGGTTCAGGTAATCCGTTGAATCCGTGGCCAGCCTTATGACTTCTCCGCCTAAAGCGCGGACAAGGGCGAAGTACTCGCCCTCGGGATCGACTATTATGACGTCATCGAGGGTCTGCAGAAAGCTCCCCAGTATCTCCCTCTTTCCGGCAAAAGATTTACCGGATCCGGGAGTACCAAGTATCACTCCGTTCGGTGTACGGAGCTTCTTGCGGTCGGCCAGGATCATATTCCCCGTAAGCGAATTGACCCCGTAATACAAGGCCTCTCCCTGCATGAAAAGCTCTTGTGTGTTAAAGGGTATCAGTACTGCTGCCGCACTCGTGGTAAGCGTCCTGTTTTCGCCTGTATTGTTTATGCCTATCGGCGCGGCTGCGTTTATCCCTGCTTCCTGCTTGTACATCAGACACTTCAGCTCACAGCTCGTTGTCTGTGCTATTCCCGATACCCTCTGGACAAGATCCATATGCTCTTTCTTGGTCTTGCCGAAGATGCATATGATGATGCTCATATGGATTATCTTTTCGTTGTTCGATCCCATGATCTTCAGCTGTTCCATGAGGTCTTTCTCGTCCTTTAAAATATCCGGCGGCATGATGTCCATGTCATAGCCCTGACGTACTGCCTTCTTCTGCTCATTGATCTTTGATGACTGCACGTCCGACAGGTTCCGTTTTATAAGCTTCATCGCAGCTGTCGGTGTCAGGGTACTCATATGCATGGATATCGTGAGATTGTCATCAAGGTCCAGCATCCGTTTTATGATCTCGTCCGTGAGCGTCGGTGCTATAAGGTCGAGGTAATATGCGCTGCCGTACATCCTGCCGGTTTTGAAACGGCTGGGGTAGCGCAGGTCGAATCCGGGAGGTGCGATATAGTCCTTCACGGTATTCCCGCTCTCCTTCATCTGGCTAAACGAAAAACGGAAGGGCTTCAGTGAGTACTGGTTGAAGTATTCATACATGATCTGTACTCTTGCCTTTCCGTCTACAGCCGTCACCTTTGTTCCCATATTGGTGAGGTTCTTTGTCACGTCACGCTCTATTGTCGCAAGCCTTTCCTTTGCTTCCTTATAGCTTTCAGCCTCGATGCCGAATATCAGGTATCTGTCCTTTTTTACTCCGTTCGTCCCTTTCCGGGATATGCTTTTCAGCATCTGTGAGAACTCTTTCCTGATATCGTCGTTCCCGTCACCCTTAAGGCTTATCTCAAACCTGCTCCTTACTGCGCTCTCTCCCATGTATCTGTTGAAGAGGAACAACTGGAAGCTTATCCCGGGATCAAAGTAGTTTATAAACTTCCCATATGCTTTCAGGACTTCCGTCTGTCCGTCGTCATCCAAAAGTTCATAATTCATATCCGCGAAGTGGAGCATCTTTGTGTAGTAACCTTTTCTCACACGGCAGATCCCGTCCTTGAATATTGTTTCAAATGTGATTGTCTGCTGCGTTGTCTCCGGTACCTTGCTCCTGCCCTGTGACTGCTGTCTTTTCAGCATCTTCAGGCGTTTAGCTTCCTCACGGGTGAGCCCGGTTTTACTCTCCTCTCCTTTTTTACTCTTGGGCTTCTTCTTTTTATTCGGAGTGCCTTTGCTCTGTTTATCCTTTGGCAGTTTCTTATTTACGGGCTTTTTCTTTTCCGGTTTTTCCCGTCCTGCCTTTATTCTTTTTAGCTTCAAGATATAATATCTCCTTCCTGATCTTTTCCTGTTCTTCCATCCTTTCATAGATGTTTTCAGACCTGTACCTGCGTATACCTTTTGACCGGAACCGCTGGCAGTATATGTCATACAGGATCTTTTCCGGCGGCTTTCCGTCCTTCTCATACATGGCAAGAAAGAAAAAAGGGAACACCGCAACCATCATCACGATGGCTGAAAGATCCACCGGCAGCACTTTATGCAGCGCAAGATACAAAGGAAATCCCACGCATCCTGCAGCCGCAAAGAATATGAGCTGCCTCTTCGTAAGTCCCAGCGCCATCCTTGTTTTTACATGGTTCAGGTCTTTTGGTGTCTGTATCTGCTTCATATACTTTCACCCCGCTTCAGCTAAATCTATGCTGCTATCAACTTCATTACCCCATACATCCCAGCCTTCTGTCTTCTGCCTTGCAAAAAGCTCTATCATGGGAACATTACCCATAAGAAGCCTGATCCTGTCCCTTGCTTCCTGCGGCTTCTTACTGTGTTCCTCGATATGGCTGATGATTACCTGATGCACTCCGGGATTTACACGCCTGGGGTTTCCCTTTGTGGCGATAATGCAGACCTCGGCATTTGCCCTCGTCCAGTAGCCCATACCCCAGAAGAGAGAATCCGCAATCTTATTCTTTTTAACCCAAACAAATGCTACGGTTTTATATGTAAAACCCCACGCATCCATTACCTTGATCGCATCCATAAGATTCGGAAATGTGATCCACATAAATAAAGCACAGTCCTTAGCCGCTATCCTGCCAACCGGTAAAGCGCAAATATCCTCAACACTCATTGTTGGATAATGAATCTCTGCGCTTCTTCCTGCACCTTTCGATGAATGAACCTTAAATTTCCAAGGTGGATCAGCATAAATCACTTCATAT
>CACZRA010000081.1 GCA_902783395.1 uncultured Lachnospiraceae bacterium | reverse complement strand
TACCGGTTTCGTGTATGAAGATATAGAAAGTTACGGAAGTCCGGAACAGAAGGAAGTGCTTAAATATACGGATCTTCTGGTAGACGGTCCCTATATCGAAGAGCAGCGGGATCTTACAAGACCTCTCGTGGGGTCTTCAAACCAGAGATTTATCTTCCTTACGGACAGATATTCCGAAAAGGATATCGAAGCCTTAAGGAACGGGATCGAGATCAGGATAGATCCGGAGGGAACGGTAAGGATCAACGGGATGGGTGATTTTCCCATGATGGCAGAGCTTTTTAACAGTCACGGGATGCTGAGAATATGAAAACGGAGGCAGGGATGAAACAGCTTAAGATCAGGATATTTTCAAACGGTATGGTTCAGACCGAGACGGAGGGGATAAAAGGCAGGACATGCCTCAACTATGTAAAGGTGCTCGAACAGCTCACCGGAGCAAGGGCTGTGGATTCAGACTATACCGCGGAGTATTACGAGCAGGAGAATGTGCTCGGGACCGAAACGGATTCAGAGATCAAAGCGGGTACGGAAAATGAATGAAAAAACAGACGGAAAAAAAGCAGAGCGGAAGCTGCAGCGGTGTCTCATATGGGGAGCGGTCCCGGTATTCGGTTTTTTTGCCCTGTGGTGCATGGCGGATAATTCCGGGGAAGAAAAATACAGGAAGCTCGGGAACTTATTCTTCATCATGACGATGACCTTTCTCGGGATCGCGGTATCAGGGGATATGATCATATATTTTGTTTCCCTGCACTTTGGAATGATGGCAGCGGCCTACGCAAGGAGTCTTGTGATAGTTGCGTGGATAACCCTGGGAGTAATTTATCCGGCAGAGCTTATAAAGATCCTCACCTGCAGGAAGGAATACCTGAAGATATGCGCATATAAGGAAAGCGTCCTTGAGAGTACGGGGACCGGAGCTTCCCTGGATGAGGATGAAAAGACCGATCTGAACACATGCACTAAAGAGGAGCTTTTAAGTCTTCCCGGTATCGATGCCGCTCTTGCCGTAAGGATCATAAATGACAGGGAGGAGCGGGGCGGATTTGATTCGGTGGATGAGCTCATAGACACATACCGCATCAAGCCCCACTTTGCGGCAGCGATCCTGGAGCGGGCTTTTGTAAGCAGAACGGAGCGGGATCTTTCCGACGGGGAACGTCCCTTCAGACATGAGGCAAGGCCCGTAAGGGCTATAGATATCTGACAGGAGGCAGTAAAATGGCAGGAACGGAATTTAACGAAAGATTTGCTGATCTTATAAACGCGGGATTTCCGTATATCTACATACCGTCATATGAGGAAGACAGGGTGGTAAGGTCCGTCCGCGGGACTCTTGATGACAGTGAGCTCGTGAGGACAAGGAGGACGCTTTATATCTGGACCCAGACGGAGGGGCTTATCACTGAGGAGAAGAGGCTTTCCGATACGAAAAACGCGCTGACTGCCATAGAGCAGGTCAGGCGCAGCAGGGAAGAGGCGGTCTATATTTTCAAGGATTTTCATATCTACTTCGGAGCAGACCGCAATACCCATCCCGATTACCAGGTGATAAGGAAGCTCCGGGACATCCTTCCGGATCTGAAGGCCAGCAGGAAGACGATCGTATTTATCTCACCGGCTCTCATACTTCCCTCGGATATGGAAAAGGAGATATCCGTTCTCAACTTCGATCTGCCCGATATGAACGAGCTTGGATCGGTGCTGGCGGAGCTCGAGCAGAGCATACCGGAGGAGAATATAAGGATCAGTCCCGCTGAACGCAGAGAGCTCATAAGGTCGGCGCTGGGGATGACGATGCAGGAGGCGGAGAATGCTTTCTGCAGGGCGATAGTGAGACAGAAGGGCCTTGATTCCAGTGCGGTCTCTATCATCCATGAGGAGAAGAACCAGATCGTCAAAAAAACCGGAGTGCTGGAATTCGTCCAGACCGATCTCGGGATAGATGACATAGGCGGACTTGAAAACCTGAAAAAGTGGCTTGCAAAAAGAAATGGCGCATGGCAGGAGAGAGCAAGGGAATACCATATCCCGGCTCCCAAGGGAGTGCTGATCACAGGGGTGCCCGGCTGCGGCAAGAGCCTTACGGCGAAGGCCATGGGCTCCATATGGAATCTTCCGCTTCTCAAGCTCGATATGGGAAAGATCTTCGGAGGGCTGGTCGGAAGCTCGGAGGAAAACATCCGCAAAGCGATAAGGACCGCGGAGGCGGTAGCTCCTTCGATACTCTGGATAGATGAGATAGAAAAAGGCTTTACCGGGACAAAGTCAGGCGGAGATTCCGGAACCTCGGCAAGGGTCTTCGGGACCTTTCTCACCTGGATGCAGGAAAAGGAGTCATCGGTATTCGTCATAGCGACCTCCAATGATATCGAGAGTCTCCCGGCGGAGCTTTTGAGAAAGGGCAGGTTTGATGAGATCTTCTTTGTGGATCTGCCTACCGTGAAGGAAAGGGAGAAGATCTTTCAGGTGCATCTCCTGTCGAGGCTTAAGGATACGGCCCTGAAGCATGAGGTGACGGTGGATGACGTTACATTAAGGGAGCTTGCGTCACTTACGGAGGGCTTTTCGGGAGCTGAGATAGAGCAGGCAGTGATAGCCGCGCTGTATGAGGCCTTCTTTCAGGAAAGGGGACTCATTATGGATGACCTTAGGAAGTGTATCAGGGATACGGTTCCTCTTTCGATCCTTCAGAAGGAGCAGATACGCAGGCTTAAGGAATGGGCAGGAAACAGGGCGGTGCTCGCGACCGCGAGAGAAGACAGGGAAGCTTCGGACGGCGGGACGGTCAGCGCCGGCCAGGGCGGACGTATAGTGGATTTTGACTGAGATCGGGAGGTGATGATAATGTCCATGACAATGACGCTGGTACCTATAGTGATAGCGATAGGCTCCACGGTATCGACCGGGTCCGTCGCGGTAATGTGCAGGGAAAGG
>CACZRA010000080.1 GCA_902783395.1 uncultured Lachnospiraceae bacterium | reverse complement strand
TATGCCGGCAAGCTGCAATGTTGTTTTTACAGGAGTTTCTTTTCGAGCTTTGACTATCGCCTTTGCTATTCCCTTTGAATATCTCTCCTCACCGTATTCTTTTATTATCCGGGCAAGCTCTCCCTCTTCATACCCGTTTACGATGTCGGATGCCGTGACCGATGAAGACCTGTCCATCCTCATATCCAGCGGACCGTCCTTCATGTACGAGAAGCCTCTGTCCGCGTCATCAAGCTGATGTGATGAGACGCCTATATCCAGGATGATCCCGTTCACCTCCCTGATCCCGAGATCATCCAGGATGAGCTTTATGTTCCGGTAATTATCCCGGATGATAGTGACCCTGTCACCATAAGTTTCAAGTCTCCCGGATGCAGCCTCTACGGCTTCCTCATCCTGATCTATAGCTATCAGCCTCCCCTTGCCGGAAAGCCTTTCCGCTATCAGCGCCGAATGTCCGCCTCCCCCCGCCGTCCCGTCCACGTATATACCGTCGGGAATGATATTAAGAGAAGCTGTGGCCTCCTCCGGCAGCACGGACACATGACTGTATTCCGTCATAATGAAAGTCCGAGTTCCTCAAGCTTTAATGCCACATCGTCGACGTCCATGCTTTCTTCGGACGCCTCATATCTATCCTTGCTCCAGATCTCTATATGATTTCCCACTCCCACGAGCACTACATCCTTGGTAAGATCCGCATGCTCTCTCAGCGGAGCGGAAATAAGTATCCTTCCCTGCTTATCCAGTTCGCTTTCCTGAGCCGAGCCCAGAAAGAATCTGGAAATAGTCCTGCTTTCTTTATTGGAGAGGGGGAGAGCACGTATCTTGTCCTGTAATGCCTTGAAATCATCCTCGGCATACACGAAGAGACAGTCGTCAAATCCTTTAGTGACAAAAAAGTGCTCTCCCAGGTTATCACGATATTTGGCCGGGACAATAAGCCGTCCCTTAGCATCTATTGTATGGTTGTACTCGCCAATGAACATTTCCGGAAATTCACCACTTTAAACCACTTGTATGGTTTTCTCAACCACTTTCTACCACTTATGCGATTATAATATATCAATTTCCCACCATATGCAAGACTTTTTTTGAAAAAGTGCACAAAAAAGCACGCCCCTTCAGGCGTACTTTTTGTGCAAGATTACCATATTTTGTATTTGTTCTTATTTTATTACACTATATATTGTGTTTTTCAGGATGATGCTTCTTTTTTGATCTTTATCCTCAGAAGGATATCCGCCCCCACTCCGATGCAGACCATAACTGCGGCAAGCACCATAGATACGGGTATTGTCGTCCCCGTGATATAAAGCTGATCCGTCCTTATTGATTCTATCCAGAACCTTCCTATACCATACCCCGTAATATACAACAACATGATCTCACCCGGAAACTTCTTGTGCTTCCTGTAATTATACAGTATTACAAGAAGCGCGAGATTCCACAGGGATTCATAAAGAAAGGTCGGATGCACCTGTATGAAGTTCTCACCCTCGCCTATCGTCGCCGCCAGAGCCGGGACGATATCCCGCGCCCTCACCGCTTCTACAGGGAGCCGCATCGCCAGGATATTGTCCGTATAGCCTCCGAAGACCTCACGGTTGAAGAAATTACCCCAGCGCCCTATCGCCTGACCGATGAGAAACCCGAGCGCCACCGAATCCCAAAGCTCGAGGAATCCGACTTTTTTCACCTTACAATAAATGAAGAGCGAGATCAGGGCACCCAGCACCCCGCCGTAGATCGCAAGCCCGCCCTGCCTAATATTGAACACCTGTATCGGATCGTTTTTGTAAAAATCCCAGGCAAAAATGACGTAATATATCCTCGCTCCGATAATACCGCAGGGTATACCGATCAGCGCCGCGTCCCAGACAGGCTCCTCAGGAAGTCCCCTGCTCTTTCTGTCATGCACAGCTATCGCTACACCGCACATCATGCCGATCGCTATGACGACGCCGTAAAGCGCGATCGTAAAGCCGAAGACCGTAAAATTCTTGGGAACGTCATGCAGGTAAATATTCAGATTAGGAAATGAAATATCGTTAACGCCCATTTAAACATTAAACTTAAATAAGACCACATCGCCATCTTTGACGACGTAATCCTTACCCTCCTGCCCGACGAGCCCTTTCTCCCTGGCCGCGCTCATCGATCCGCATTCGATCAGAGTCTCATAAGGCACCACCTCTGCCTTGATGAAGCCTCTCTCAAAATCCGTATGTATCCTGCCCGCTGCCTGCGGCGCCTTTGTTCCCTTCTTTATCGTCCAGGCTCTCGATTCATCCTCTCCGCAGGTAAGGAATGAAATAAGTCCAAGCAGGTCATA
>CACZRA010000079.1 GCA_902783395.1 uncultured Lachnospiraceae bacterium | reverse complement strand
TCGTCATCCGAGACATCCGGAGCCTTCTGGACTCTGTCCGCATCATCCTGTGTGGACTCGTCGACCTCCTCTCCCGGTTCTACCTGATCGGTATACTCATCATCGGCATATGCGTACGATCTGGTCCCCAGCCCGAATATGCAGGCCGCTGCCGAATACAATGTCTGCGAGAGCATCGTTATCAGCAGTACTGCTACGATAATCTTTTTTCCTGTTTTTTTCATACTCTGCACCTCTTCAAAACCACAGTTTTACCCAATTTGTCTATCTTATACTATATTAACATAGGGATTTCAACGGATGATATTGCCTGAACTGACAATTTTCAAACGATTTACTGTGCAATATGACGGATATTTCATTTTATGTTAACAAAACTTTGTTAACATTTACGAAATATTTTTTGTACTTTTTCGTGAACATAACCAAAAAAAGCCGCTTTCGCGACAAAACGGCGGCTGCCGGAGCTGCCCGGCTACATGCAGGATCAGTAGAAGATCCCGTATTCAGCTCTTATGGAAAAATGCGGGAAGAGACTGCAGCATCAGCATGAAGGCGTCTTTATTCCTGATGAACGCCCACCCGCAGTAAGCCGCAAGAGTAGTAACAGAGCTTATCATCCAGCTAAGAGCAAGGAACCGCGGTCTGCTCTCGGAAGCCGTATCTCCGTCTTCAATAGAAACCTCTCTGAGCCCGTCATCATCAGCAGACTCTGCGGTAACGGCTGACGGATCCTCGTCATATTCGTATACCGGCTCCGCTTCAGAAAGCGGCTGTACGGGATCATCCTCCTCCGGCTGAAGATCGTTCTCAACGGGATCGGTTTCTTCCCCGCCGTCAACCGTCTCATCATCAGATCCGGAAGATCCGGATCTCGGTTTGTTTATGGATATGGTATCAGCTTCGTCTGAAGAGCGGTCTGTCTTCTTTGATGCCGTACCGGAAGAATTCGAGGACGCCGTCCCGGAAGCGCTTCCCGTCTTTGATGCTCCGGCTGATGAAACGGTGTTTTTACCGGTACTGCTGCCCGTACCTGTTTTTGTACCGGCGGTAGAATTTCCCTGAGTACCTGTACCGGTTTTACCGGTAGTTCCCGTATAGCTTGAATTATATGAGGTGCCTGAGCCACTCGAAGCGGAAGTATTCTTTATAGTCCATTTCGCGGATGCCGTACCCGTATAGTTTCCTTTGCCTTTTACCTGGACCGTATATGTTCCGGCACTGGTCCCCGACAGCCTGCTGCCGTCCGTCACCTCATAATCGGTATCCTTCTGCAGGGTTTTGTCATTAAGCTTTACCGAAGAGATCGAATTTGTCACGGTATTTCCGGTATAATCCTTTTGGGTAAATTCCAGATTGACTGTCGCACCGGTAATGGACGCAGGACTTATGGTATACTTAAAGACACGCGAAGACCCTTCATAGTCTCCCTTTCCCTTTACCGTCACCCTTGCTTCACCGGCATCGACATTTCCCGAGTAGCTGACCGTATAATCAGTTCCCGCTCTTAAGATCTCATTCCCGCTCACTACCTTCGGAACCGGATTGTGCTCCGTACCGTCGTAGACAAATTTAACCTTGTTGAATTTAATATCAGCCCCCTTAAGGGTCTTTTTCGTCTTGCTGAATTTCACCGAAAGATCGACCGCTTCACCTTCCGGGACATAATGACTGCCGTCCACGGTAAATGAAACATGCCTGCCGGAGGGAAGATCGTAGCCTGCGGGAGCACCCGTATTCTCAAGGTAATACGCTCCCCATGCAAGACCGGTCATGATGACCATCCCGTCCGTGCCGGAAGTATACTCGGCAATATCATAATAAGTCTTGTCATTCTTGGTAACGGTCTTTGTCGAACTGCCGGACTGAACGTCAGAATACAGAACGAATTTTGCTCCTTCAAGCTTATCCCCGCTCTTGCTGTCCGTTGACAGTATCCTGAAGGAGCCGGGCTTTGCGGAATTACTGAAAATAAGGTTGTTCACCCCGGGAGTTACCGTAAGCTCTCCTCTTCCGCCGTCATTTACCGTGACACTAACATCATAGATTCTTCCGTCATACTGGATGCCGTTCACACGGTTCATAACCTGCGAGACATGATATACCGGGCTTTCACCGACAGAGGTGAACACCTCTGAATATGACCAGCTGCCGTCTGCCCCCACAGGGACCTCAACAGTGCGGGTGTCATTCCCCGTCCTCACTATGCTTATCCGGTACTGATCGTCACTAAGGATCTGAGTCCCCTGCAGATTGACCCTGCCGTACAGACCGAGTCTCCCCGAGGCTTCATATCTGTTGTGAAAAGAAACAGCCGACTCCGATGTCTGCGCATTGCCGACCCTTGTCTCCAGCACGCCGTTATTTTCCACAACCGAAACCCTTACAGTCTTTGGGGATTCATAGGTTACACCGTTCACTGACACGGCTTCATTTATCTCTTTCCCGTCAGGATCGAGTTCTCTTACAACATACTCATGCTCTCCGGGCTGAGTGAAATTGAACGAAACCGTTTCGCCCGGATTATCCTTATTAAGAGTCACGGCAGCGGCATATACCCCGTTGTCCGAAATACTGAAACCGAAGCTTCTGTCCTTAGGCCAGAAGTTATTTTCCATGGTCTGATCTATTCTCAGGCTGAACCGGATCTCATCATAGGATACTTCATTCGGAGACACTTCAGATGAAGGCGCAGACGGATCGGCGGGCGTCTCCCCGACATTATCCGTTCCGGCATTGATGTTGTCATCCGCGTAAGCTCCCCTGCCGAAGCCTGCAGCCGCGGCTGACACAAAAAGGACCGCTGCCAGTAATAACAGCGCCCTTGATGCGATGTTTTTCGCTTTTCCTTTTCCCTTTATAAGATCAAAAAACATAACCTGTATATTTTACCTTAAATCCGGGCAGTTATCAAATACCGCCGGTATTACCTTATCACCGAATCACGACGTCTCTTCTTGGCCTCATACAGATTGCGGTCAGCCGTCTCCATCACGGATGATATATCCTTAAACTCCTCAAACCTGAAAACATTGAAGCCGACGGATATCTCTACAAGGAAGGGATTTTCACTTTTTTCGTTGTATCTGTCACATGCCTCGTGTATCTTGCGCTCAACCCTCTCCACATCCTTTTCGGATCTTACCGCAAAGATCCCCATGTACTCGTCTCCTCCGGTACGTCCCAGAGGAGCGTGCTTTCCTATCGCCGAACGGAGGATAGTCGCCGCCTGGCAGATGGCCGTGTCTCCCGCACTGTGTCCGAAGGTATCGTTTATCTGCTTCAGATGGTCAAGGTCAGCCATCATCGCAGCGAGAAGCCTGTCCTTATTCACGCTGACATAGCCTGCCACCGTACCGGCAAGCCCGAGACGGTTGAAGAGACCGGTCAGATTGTCATGACGCGCAAGAGCCTGGAGCTCCGCCCTGTAGCGCTCGCGCTCTATCGCCATCTGCAGATGCCTGAAGCTCGTCCCTAGATCAAGCGAAAGCATATAAAAGAAATCAACGCGCGCGGGATCTATCTCAACACTCATGGCACCGTACTGATATTTCTCGTAGTACAAAAGGAACGTCACATAGAAGCCCGGACGGACCAGGTCATGTATGACCGAGTCCCCGGCATCCGGCAGGAGCGGCGCATCCTCCATCCCGTAGGCCTTTATATCCGCCCCCTCCTGAACCATGAAAAGGCGTACGGGATCCTTTATCTCAGACGTATCTCCTCTCCTCACCTTTCTCGGTACCTCATAAAGAGTGATATAAGATCTGCTGACACTTATCGAAGCCAGAAACCTTCCGACGCTTCCCATGAATTCCTTCATATCGGCAGTTTCAGGGATCATCTCGCGCATAAGAAGGGCGCCCTTCCATACGTCACGCCGGAAGCTGAGTCTCTCCTGCTTAGTTTTCAGCATCTCATTCCTGTCATCGGACTCCGCGACATCCTTCCGGCTGTCCACAGGGATCGGACACCCGCAGGAAGCCCTGAGCACGAAGGGAGATCTCACACGCTCCGAGCTGACATCCTTCCCCTGCAGGAGAGCCATGATCTTATCGACTATGCTTTGGGAAAACGCGATATAATCCTGCCTGCAGGTCGTAAGAGGCGGGTTGATATACTGTGACATCTCCGCATCGTCAAACCCGGTCACCGCTATGTCCTTACCTACCGTAAGCCCCCTCTTTTCACATACTCTGTAGATCGAGAAAGCCATCTCGTCATTTGCTGACACGATAGCCTCCGCCCCGGGATTTGTGTCCAGAAGGAATTCCACCACCTCGTCTATATTTTCGGAGAAATCACCATGCCCTATCATGCCCTCCTTCACGGAAAGCCCGTGCTTTTTCATGGTATCCATATATCCGCGTAGTCTCTCGTCACTGTCAAAATTATCCTTCGGCCCCGTGATGAAGAGAATATTTTTTAGCCCGTGTACCGAGATAAGATGCTCAACGCAGTCACAGCTTCCGCGGTAGTTGTCCGCTATGATCCATATGGCATTATCCATGTCTTTTTCAGTTTCAAGAAGGACAGTCGGCACCTTCGGGAGTGTGGCAAGGAGATCGTCAACAGTGATCCAGTCCTGATAAATACTGAGTGTACCTATGGATACGATAAGAAGATCAAGATCGTCAAAGCGGCCCATGCTGTAGAAGGAAGCGTACTGATAGTCATATCTGTTGCTCTGGACACCGAAATCGGTAAGAAAGCTGGAGCTCTCCGTACCCAGATAGACCCGCACATCCACATTCTCCGATGAGAGCAGCCTGTGCATGAGACGCAGCAGCTGTCTGGGATGATCCGAATGATAATTACCGAACATTATGCCTATACAGGGTTTGCGAAGAGCGTCTTTTTTTTCTATCCTCATACTTTTTTCCACCCGGTCAGACCGGCTTGTAATAACCGACATTGACAGCATGCAGAAGGAAACGCTGCTTGGCCTCACCGGAACCGCTGCAGGTGGAAAGCGTAACAGAGTTCTTCTTTTTATCGACGGATATCCCCATGTCAAGGGCCTTATCCTCAAGCGCCATATCCACGTAACTCCAGTATTTCCTCTGCGTCACCGCATATTCAAAATAATCGGACTTGGGAGGAACCTTATGGAAGGAATAAGTACGATAGGCATACACCCCGTCCTCGGTATAAAAATACACATACGGATCCTCGACTATGGAATCCGAATTTGCAAGAAGCTTCCTGAGCGAACCGAACATCGAACCGTTCTTCATGTTATGTCCGTAAATAAAGGTATTGTAATCACCCATGTCCTTTGCACAGCCCGAATCGATAAAGATGCATCCGGCAGTATTCTCAGTCCCTTCAAAGGTGTGATGCAGATAGTAGTCATTGTCTGTACCGCGCACGACGGGATAGCTTATCTCAAGGCTCGGGACATAAAGCCAGCCCTTGTAATCGGGGTTTGCCGCCTTTAACGCCGCATGATCGACATCAAGATTGGGATAGGTACCGATGTCATAATGCGGCCCGTCATCCATCGTGGTAAAATCATCCTCCGCCCCCTCATTCCTCTCCTCCACGGGAACAGCCTGTACGGGATCTCCCGAAATATGTACGTTCGATACTATCTCATCGTACTCAACATCAGAGGTGGCATACTGCGACCAGGCCATGACTATGTTTACCAAAGCCACGACACCTATACCGGCCATCGCGCCCAACGCTATTCTTTTTTTCGTGCGTTTTTTCATACCTCTTATTGTATCATCCGTCTGTGTTTTTTCAACGGTTCAGACTATCGGATCCGCCGTTACTGCTCAGTGCCGGGCCACGCGCCTGCCGCGGAGGTCGCAAGCGTGTCACAGCGTTCATTTTCCGGATGTCCGGCATGTCCCTTTACCCATTCAAAGCTGTACTCATGCCCTTCCATGGCTCCCATAAGCCGCTGCCAGAGCTCTATATTTTTGACGGGCTTCCTGTCCGAGCCCTTCCAGTCATGCTTTATCCAGTTGTCCAGCCAGCCCTTCTCAAAAGCGTTTGCCACATACTGCGAATCCGTGACCACATGAACACGGCAGGGTTTCCGTAGCTCCTCAAAGCCCCTTATGACCCCCATGAGCTCCATTCTGTTATTTGTGGTCTCAGGGAAACCCTCACTGTATTCTCTTTCGTGAACGGTTCCCCTGCTGTCCGTAAATCTTAATATAGTACCGTACCCGCCGGGTCCCGGATTACCCCTGGAGCTCCCGTCCGAATATAACCATATTTCCTGCATCTTATCCCGCTATAGCCTTCTCTGCCTTCACGGCATCATCCGTCTTGATTATCATCTTCGCCTCACTTTTATCCGACGGAGAAGCATACATATATTCTATATTGATGCCCGCAGAAGAAAGCTTCTCAACTATCCCCGCGAGATATCCGACCTCATGCCTGAGCTCCACGGATATGACCTCATTCACGATAGATGTGTATCCCGCCGCCTTCATCGCCTGCTTTGCCTCATCGGGATTGTCCGCGATGATCCTCATTATTCCGAATTCGGAAGTGTCGGCAAGTGAAAGGGTTTTTATATTGACTCCTGCATTCTTCAGTATCTTCAAAGCCTCATCCAGTGTGCCGGGCCTGTTTTCGAGAAAAACGGAAAGTTGTTTAATGAGCATAATTATGTAAACCTCCTTGATATATCAGCTGAGCTTCCTCTTGTCTTCAACATGCTTTGTCTTTCCTTCGGAATGCGGAAGGGCATTGGGCTCCACAAGCTTCACCTTAGCCTTGATCCCGACGGTCTGGTGTATGGCATCTTCCACATCCGCGCGAAGCTTTTCGAGCTTCTTCACTTCATCGGAGAAGAACCGCTCCTCCACCTCTATGGCCACATCGAAGGTGTCATTATTGTTTATCCTGTCAACAGTGATGAAATAATTGGGCGTAGTCCCGGCGACAGTGAGCAGCGCATGCTCAACCTGGGAAGGAAATACGTTCACGCCGCGTATGACGAGCATATCGTCCGATCTCCCCCTGAAGCGCTGGATACGGGCCATTGTACGTCCGCACTCGCACTGGTCGTATTCAAGAGAAGTAAGATCCCTGGTCCTGTAACGCAGCAGGGGCATACCCTCTTTCGTAAGAGTAGTGATACAGAGCTCCCCGAGTTCCCCGTGAGCCTTCTGCTCCAGCGTGTCGGGATCTATTATCTCCGGAAGGAAATGGTCCTCGTAAATATGC